>JANNGY010000379.1:0-5902 GCA_031404095.1 Betaproteobacteria bacterium
GTTGCTATTTGACCCCGTGCAGTGTAGGTATAATGTTTGGTGCGGTTTGTTGGCGAGACTGCAGCCGGACTAAATCAGGGACGACAGTATCTTTCCATTTCGAGCAGCGGTCCCGATCAGTCAAACAATCCCTTCACAAACCGAAATCCCTTACTTTCCACCCGGACAAAATCATCCAGCACCGTAAAGTGATTGCACCCCGTGACCTCCTCCGCCACCTCACAAGTTGCCGGCCACGCCCGTTGAAGCTGCCGCGTTTGTTCGTGAAACGCGGCACTTTCCTCCGCCCCCACCGCCAGATAAAGCGGCACGGCCAACCGGCAGGGGTGATGTATGGGCGACACTGCGCGGGCGGTCGGCGCATCCAGCCGAAGGTCTGCATTCATCGAACACGTCAGCAGCGGCTCCAGATCGGATACACAGCTCAGCGCCGCGCCGCCGGCAATGACCGAGGCGTCGATCCCGCGGCTTGCCCAATCGGTTGCGAACAACATCGCGACGAGGTGCCCGCCTGCCGAGTGGCCTGTCAGGGCGACACGATCAAGGGCCAGGCCATGTGCGCGCCCGTTGGCCAATAGCCAGGCCAGCGCGGCCTGGCAATCGGCGATGATCTCCGCCACGCCGACGGCCGGGCAAAGGCGATAGTTGAAGGCGGCGACCGAGAGACCGTTAGCGACGAAAGGCGCCGCGACAAAAGAGAAATCAGCTTTATCCAGCGAGCGCCAGTAACCGCCATGGATAAACACCACCGTGCCGCGCGGATTCGCCGCATGAAACAGATCCAGCCGCTGCCGCTCTTCCGCGCCATAGCGTACATCCCACTCCGCATCGGCGCGGGCGCGAAACGCGGCGGCGTCACTGCGCCAGCGCGCGAAGATCGCCGGGTGCTCGGGGACGAGGGCGCGGTTGTTGTATTCGCGTTCGATTGCCGGGTCGATGTTGGACATTCACCATGGTAATGGGGATGGAATCGACAAGCAAAGAGCAAAACTCAAGCATTGTAGCGGCTCCCAGGCATTTTTCGGCTGGAAATGCGCGCCAGTGCTAGAGTTTGTCAATCGAATCTGTCGAATCCTTAAAAATCCCTGTCATTCCCGCGGAGGCGGGAATCCAGGTTGCATTCAGAAGAACACTTGCCGCGAATTTCAAATCCACCGCAACCCCCCAAGCAAAATTAACAGAAGTTCCCGACGCAGAGTCCCATCCAGCTGCGCAACAGGCAACGTGTCTTTATGTAAGAAATGAACCCATCGCTTGCGAAATCCCCACCCCCTGTGCGTATCATGCGCTTGGTGAAATTGCCGGATGAGCGCGGCGCCGAAAACCACCATCCGCCACACCTCAAAAGTGAGTCTTCATGTCCAGTGTCTTTGATCAGGAAAGCCTCAAAACCGTCGAGCTGAAACCCTGCCCGTTTTGCGGGGACAGCGACGTCTCGTCCTATGTGCGAGGCGGCACGACCGGCATCGTGGAATGCCCTTGCGGCGCGCAGATGTCGGCGGAATTGCCTTACCTGGAGCGTGATGCGGAGGGCCGTTCAACCCTGTCCGAGCAGCAGATTCACATGCTGGAACGGTTTCGCAAGAAGCATCGTCTGGCGACGCAGGTAGAGGCGGTCAGTTTGTGGTCGCGCTGTATGGCGGTGGACGCGTGGAATTTGCGGGCGGGGAAAGCGGCGCAACCGGTGCCGCGCCAGTAAACCGTTTTGCCCCTCTAAGTCCACAAGGGCAACGTGCGTCCGATTCGCTCGCGCCATCCAGGTTGCCCTGTACACATCAAACGCGGCGGCAAATTCCGGCAAGCGCCGTGTGTCAGCGAACCTCCCAGCCCAAAGCATCGTCAGATGCTGTGCCCGTGGATGAGACTGCCGAGCTCTATTTCGTCTGCGCGACAAAGCTGCTGATCGGCGCGAGCAATTCCTCAACGTCTGCCATGGTGAGTCCGGTCAGCGCGCTGCCTTCGCCGTCCAGCAGCGCGGCGGCCAGTTCGCGCTTGCGAGCGAGCAGGGTCATCATGCGTTCCTCGAGCGTGCCCTGGCTCACCAGTCTAGTAACGAATACCGGCTTGGTCTGGCCGATGCGGTGGGCGCGCGCGGTGGCCTGTGCTTCGACCGCCGGATTCCACCACGGGTCGTAGTGAATGACCGTGTCGGCGGCGGTCAGGTTCAGGCCGACGCCGCCGGCTTTCAGGCTCAACAGGAACACACGGACTTCGCCGGCCTGAAATCGCTTGATCGGCGTGTCGCGGTCGGTGGTGTCGCCGGTGAGGGTGACGAAGTCGATGTTCAGCGCGGTGAGGCCCTCGGCGATCAACGCCAGCATGCTGGTGAATTGCGAAAACACCAGCACCTGCCGCCCTTCCTCGACCAGTTCCGGAAGGTGCGACATCAGCCAGTCGAACTTGGCCGAGCCGGCATCGGCAAAGCGTTTTTTCGCCTCCGGCAGTTTCACCAGCCGGGGATCGCAACACACCTGCCGGAGTTTCAGCAGCGCATCCAGGATGTGAATGGTGCTCTGCTTGAGGCCTTTCTGGTCGATCACCTTGCGGATGTCGTCGTGGATGGCCGTGCGCAGGCTCTCGTAGAGATCGGCCTGCGCGGGATTCAATTCGATCCAGCGCGTGTATTCGGTCTTTTCCGGCAGATCATCGAGCACTTGTTCGCGCGTGCGTCGCAGCAGGAACGGGCGAATGCGCGCGCGCAGTTTCGCCATCTGCTCGGATGCAGCGCGCTGCTCGATCGGGTGGCGGAACACGCGGTTGAACGAATCGGGATCACCGAGCAGGCCGGGCAGCAGCAGGTTGAACAGCGCCCACAGTTCGCCCAGGTGATTTTCCATCGGCGTGCCGGTGAGGGCCACGCGCATGGTGGCATTGAGACCCTGCGCGGCCTGGTAGGTCTTGGCCTTGGCGTTCTTGATCATCTGCGCCTCGTCGAACACCACCACGTCCCATTCGATCTCGGCGAAACGCTTCGTGTCGCGCTGCAGGATTGGATAGCTCGTCACCACCAGGTCGGTGCCAGCCAGCGCCGCTGCGTCGAGCGACCGCGCGGTGCCGCGGTGTACCAGCACCTTCAGGTCCGGCGCGAATCGCGTGGCCTCGGCCAGCCAGTTCACGGTGACCGAGGTCGGGGCCACGATCAGGCTGGGGCGCGCGGCCTTGTTGTTCAAATCGGCAGCCGCATTGGCGGGCAAACCGACTGTCAAATCGACGGTCCGGCGGCGGTGCAGGAACGCCAGCGTCTGCACTGTCTTGCCGAGCCCCATGTCGTCGGCCAGTACCGCGGCCATCGACAGGCGGCGCAGGTGTTCGAGCCAAGCCAGGCCGTGCAACTGATATGGCCGCAGCGTCCCGCGAAAATCTGCGTGTGGAGACACGGGCTGAAACGCTATGCCTTCGGCGACGGCCTCGCGCAGGCCGATCCAGCGCTGGTCGTCGCGCCCCAGATAGCGGATCGCCGCGGCCGGCAGCCCGGCATTCAGCGCTGCTTGCAGGCCGGACATCGGCGCCACCTCGCCGCCGCGAAACCAGTCGAACACCGGGGCGAGCAGCGCGTGGACACGTGCGCCGGGCAAGCGCACCACCGTCGACTGGGCGTGGACCTTCTCGCTTGCTTTGCCCTTGGTGGCTGGCGCAATCGACAGCAGCACCATCGGCACCTCGGGCAAGGCGTCGAGCCAAGCTTCCGGATCGGCCTGTGCGCCGATCAGCCTGGCCAGCGCCGGGGCGAGGTCGACGCGGCGATCCTGTACCGTGACGCCCAGCGCAATGCGAAACCAGCCGCGCTCCGGTGTGGGCGTGAGCTCGAGTTCCGGTTCGGGAATGTCCTCCAGCGTGAGCGGGAACGAGGGATCGACCTCGATCGCGAAGCCCTGGGCTTGCGCCTCGGCGAACACCTGCGCCCCGCAATTTGCCCAGTCGTGATGCGGCAACGCCCACAGCGAATGCACCCGGCCCTTGCCGTCGTACGCCGCCTGCGCCAGCGTGTGCTCAACAGAAACGGCGCGCACCAGGAGAGAAGGCAGGCGGCGGGTCCAACGCTGCTCGGCGCGCACATTGCGCGCCAGCGTGGTCCGCGTTGCCGCGCCATGCTGTTCGACTTCGATGGCGGCGTCGAGGCCGTACGGCGACACCGGCAAACGGCGGCCGGCGTAGTCGAACCACAAGTGCACACCGGGAAAGGTGGTGTGCTCGGTGCGGGCACTGCGGCCCCAGCCGTGCTGATAGGTGTGTTCGACCAGCGCGAATTCGAGGATGGCCTTCGGTTGCAGCAGGCGCCCGGTGTCGGCAATCGGTAGCGGTGGCACGGCGGCGGCGTCCGGCAGGGCATCGATGGCATCGCGCACGTAGGACCAGGCGAGCATATCGTCCAGCGGCACCGGCGGCAGCGCGGCGAGCTGGATCAGACTCGCCGCGGACAAGGCCAGGTTGACGGGCGCAATGCGGTTTGCCTCGAGATCCAGTGCGTACGGCGGATCAGTGGAGATCAGCTCGACCGGCTTGCCTTCGATGGTGGCCGCCAGGCGCAGCGTGCGCACTTTGTGTTGTGTGCCATTCGTAACCTCGCGCCAGGTCAGGCTTGCGACGTGGGCTTCACCGAATACCAGCGGGCGCGGGAGCTTGCGCATCGACACATCGGCGCGCTTGCTGAGCGCCTTGTCCAGCGCCGCACCGGAGAGTGCGAACAAACGCCCGGTGCCGGCGGCCAGCATGAGCAGTTGACGGCCGGTATCGCCGGAGAGATCGGCGATCGGTTGGTAAGGATCGCTGTCCCGCGGGCTCGACTCGATCAGCGTCAGCACCGCAACATCCTCGCCGCGCGCATATGCCGGTGGTTCGCGGCCGTAGCCAATCCACGAGGTCTTGGCGTGCTCGCCGGTCATTTCCGGTTCGCTGCCATCGCGTCGACGCCGGCCGCGCACGGCATGCAGCCTGGCTTCGTCGGTGAGAATGTAGAACAGGCAGGGTAAATAACTGGGCGTGCTCTTTTTCGCGCCGGCGCCGCCGGCCGCATCGCCTTTGTGGTCGGCCTCGATCGAGCGAGTGAGCCATTCGTGCAACTGCCCGCGGACCGGCTGCATGCGGACCACCGGTGCCGGGGGCTCCGGTCGCGCCGTGCGCGGCGCGCGTATCGTGGAATCGCCGGACGATTTTGCCTTTGCCGGGGACAACGCGACCTCGGCGATCCCGGTGAAGCAGGGTGATTCGCGCGAGCCCGGCAGCGGCCGCTCCTCCGCGCCCGGCCACAGACTGACCCAATGCAACAGCAGCGCGCACGCGTGCTTGCAGTCGATTCCGACAGGGCAGCTGCATTCGGTGTCAATCACCTCGAACTCGCCCAGGGCCAGGTCGGCGAACACATCGACGTGGGTTTCATACGGCTCGGGCGCCGTCCCCTGCACTGCACCGGCCACGAGGTACGTGTCGAGCTCGCCCTGCTCGACCGAAAAATCGCCAATCGCTTCCTCGTCCCGCTGAATGCCCGTCGCCCGCGCCAACGACGTTTCGCCAAATATCTCCCGCAACTCGCGGGTGACGCGGGCGTGGGTGAGCGGGGCGGCGGGCTTGGCGTTGGGCATCGAATGGGCGAGGAAAATGGGTTGAAAAACGATGGGCGAATCTGCCATTTTGCCAGTAGATACGGTGCGCGGCGTGAGTCGAGGTAATTGCGACGCTATCACCCGCACGCGCTTTATTGGGTCTCATTGGGAACTTCTAATAACCCCTGTCGTACCGGCGAAGGCCGGTACCCAATTCTTGCAACCTGTTGAGTTGCAGCGAAAATTAGGCCCCGGACTAAATCCGGGGCGACAGATTTGGAGGTTAATAGAAGTTCCCCATTGTGTCGGAACGCCATTTGGCGGGGGTTTCGGGGCGTTTGTGGTCGGAAAGGCGCGCCAAT
>JANNGY010000380.1:0-3892 GCA_031404095.1 Betaproteobacteria bacterium
CGCGCGCGATGCGCGCGCGCCGGTGGGCCTGGCGGCGCGCGGCGAACGCGGGGGCGGCCGCGGCGGGCTCGCCGCCCCCCCCGACACGCCGCAATGCGCCCAGCAGGGTGGCGAGCGTGGTTTCGTCGTCGTTCCAGGCTACGGTGGCGCGATGGGTCACCTGGTTCACCGAAGCCTGCGTGACCCCGCGCTGCCGTGCTAGCGCCGACTCGGCCAGCCACACGCAGGCGCTGCAGGTAATGCCATCGATGTAAAGGTCGGCGCTGCGAGTGCGGGAGTCCGGTGCTGCAACGAATCGGGATTGAACGCCCTTGAGATCGAACAGCGCATCGACCGCCAGAGTCGACTTTTGCACGGCGGGCGACACGGCGGGTGCCGCCGTGCGTTCGCGGTAGTAGGCGTCGAGCCCGGCATCGAGGATGGTTCGCGCCACCGCCTCACAACCGGCACAGCAGAGCGAACGCATCCTGCCGTCAAAGCTAATGCCGAAGCGTGCGCCGGTGGTGACAGGAAGTCCGCAGTGAAAGCAGGCGCGTTCGGTGTCGGCCTGCGATAACGATTCACGGGCCGGCACGGCGCCGCGCACCGGGGCGGCAACCGTGTTCATGGCGGCGACAGGTGTCCGCCGGACGGCGGCAGCCACGACATGCAAAGCGCCGCAAACTGCTGAAGTTGTTCAAGCGTGCCGATGCGGGCGATGCCGAAGACGCCCAGCGCCACCACGGCCAGGCCGGCAGCGAGGCGGACACGCGGCAGCCTGGTCCAGCCGCGGAGGCGGCCGGCCGACCAACCCGTCCCGACCATCACCGGCAGCGTGCCCGCGCCAAAGGCCAGCATGGTCAGCGCGCCGCCGGCGGTGCTGCCCGCGCTCATCGCCGTGAGCAGCATCGCGTACACCATCCCGCAGGGAATCCATCCCCACAGCATGCCGAACAATGCCGCGTGTCCCGGCGAGCGCAACGGCAGGAGCTTTTTGGACCAGGGCGAAACATGGCGCCACAGATGGCCACCGGCCCGCTCTAGCGGCGCCAGCAGTTGCGGCACGCCCATCAGGTAGAGGCCGGTGAAAATGATCAGCAGGTTGGCGAACAGGAACAGCGCTGTGCGCACCGGCATGGTTTCGCCGATGACCCAGCCCTGGCCGAGGCCGGCGAGGGTGCCGCCAATCGTCCCGGCGAGGGCGCCGGCAATGGCGTAGCTGGTGATGCGGCCGGTGTTGAAAGCCAGCACATTGGCGCCCGGCGAGGGTGAACAACTGCGCGCGGCACTGCCCGCGGCGGTGGCGTGCGCCGGCATCGCGACGAGCGCAATTTGCAGCGCCTGCCCGCGGCCGGGGCGCTTACCGGTGGCGGATGTGTTGGCGTGGGCCGGCGGCGAGGCCAGCGCGACCGTGGCGGAAATGCCGCCGCACATGCCCAGGCAGTGCAAGCTGCCCATCAGCCCGGTCGTCGACGCCGTCAGCAGCAACGGCCAGAGGGAGGCAGCGGATTCCAAACAGTTATCCCAGTGTGATCAAGGCGCCGTGGACTGATGCGGGAGCGGATCTCCGCGCGAAAGATAGCGGTCGAATACCATGGCCACCGCGCGCACCAGCAGCTTGCCGCGTGGCGTCACGGTAATCCACTCGGTATCGAGCGTAATCACTCCGTCGCGTTCCAGTTGAACAAGTTTATCCCACTCGCCGGCGAAGTATTCCCGGAACTTGATGAGGTAGGCAATTTCAATGGACTCGATGCTGACTTCAAAGTAGCACAGCAACGACTGGATGACGGCACGGCGCAGCAGGCCATCGGCCGTGAGGCGGATGCCGCGCAGCACCGGCAATTCTCCGCGGTCGACGCGCGCCTGGTATTGATCGAGCGTTTGCACGTTCTGGCTGTAGGTCGCGCCGATTTTGCTGATGGCGGAAACGCCGAAGCCAAGCAAGTCGCTGTCCGGCTGCGTCGAGTAACCATGGAAACTGCGCTGCAAACCGGCGTGACGGGCCGCGATGGCGAGTTCATCATGCGGTAACGCAAAGTGATTCATGCCGATGTACACGTAGCCCGCCGCGGCAAGCCGGCCGATGGCGAGACCCATGATTTCCAGTGTCACGTCGGCACTTGGCAAGTCCGCCGCGTGGATATGCCGCTGCGGCGCGCACTGGCCGGGGAGATGTGCATAGCCGTAGAGGGCGATTCGATCCGGTTTCATGGCCAGCAACTGATCCAGCGAGTCGTTGAAGCCGGTGGGCGACTGCCGGGGCAGGCCATAAATCATGTCCACATTGATCGAGACAAAACCGTGCCGCCGCGCGGCGGCAATGGCCTGCGCGGTTTCCTCGCCGGTCTGGATGCGATTGACCGCCTGTTGAACCGCCGGGCTGAAGTCCTGCACACCGAGGCTCATGCGGTTGAAGCCAAGCCGGCCGAGCGCGGCGATCTTGTCGTCGTCGACCGAACGGGGATCAATTTCGATGGCGTACTCGCCAGGCTGCAAATCGAACTGCTGTCCGAGCCGGCGCATCAGGTCTGCCAGTTCGGCTGCCGACAGAAACGTCGGAGTGCCGCCGCCAAGGTGCACATGTCCGGCGCAGCGTCCGCCCGCCAGCAGGCCCGCGACCAGGCGAAATTCGCCTTCCAGGCAATCGAGGTAGCGGGCGCCGTTGCCGTGGTCACCGGTCACGACCTTGTTGCAGTCGCAGAAATAGCAAAGCGCCTCGCAGAACGGGATGTGAACGTATAATGAGAGCGGGCGTGTGTTCGCGCCGGGACCCCGCGTGGTATGACGTTTACGCAGCGTTGCCGCGTGGGTTCGCGCGTCATAGGCCTCGACAAATTGATCGATGGTCGGATACGAGGTGTAGCGTGGCCCCGGCCGGTCATACTTGCGGACGAGTTCGGGATCGAACAGGACGCCTGTGGCAGGGGCGCCCGCGTAGGGGAGGGCATCATGCATTCATGCATGGTGACCACGTGTAAGATAGGTGTTTTGACATGGATCAAAGCGGCAGCAATGCACTCATTGATACAGACCAGAGGATTTCGACATGGCCCGGCCTGAACTAGCACGCCAGCAAAGCACTCACCTGGTCCTTGCGGAACTGAAGGCGGCCTGCGCCAACTGCAATTTGCGCGAGCTTTGCCTGCCGGCCGGCTTGAGCGAGGCCGAACTCGACCAGCTCGACGCGCTGGTCAACGTTCGCCGCAAAATCAAGCGCGGCGAGTCGCTTTATCGCGCCGGCGAAACCTTTGATTCCATCTATGCGATACGCAGCGGATTTTTCAAATCGCGCGTCACCTACGAGGACGGGCGCGACCAGGTCACCGGTTTCTCGATGGGCGGCGAAATCCTCGGCATGGACGGCATCGGCCAGGGCAGTCACAATTGCGACGCCGTGGCATTGGAAGACAGCATCGTCTGCAGCATTCCCTATTTGCGGCTCGAGGAGTTGTCGCGCGAAGTGAGCGGCCTGCAACGCCATTTCCACAAGATGATGAGCCGCGAAATCGTCCGTGAAAGCGGGGTGATGATGCTGCTCGGCGTGATGCGCGCGGAGGAGCGGATCGCGGCATTCCTGCTAAATATGTCGCAGCGCCTGGAAGCGCGCGGTTATTCCGCGCTGGAGTTTCACTTGCGCATGACGCGCGAGGAAATCGGCAGTTATCTTGGCCTCAAGCTGGAAACGGTCAGCCGCGCATTCTCCCGCTTCCATGCCGACGGACTCATTGCAGTCGACCAGAAGTTCGTCAAGATCGTCGATATCAAGGGCCTGAAAGATATCTACGCGCACCACGTGAGCTAACCTGTCGGCGCCGCACCTCCGCGCTGCCGCCGCGTTCCCGCCGGGATACATTCACGGTATTTGACCCAAACCTGTTCGGTAAATCCCCGTGCGCCCGGAGGGATCGAA
>JANNGY010000381.1:0-6197 GCA_031404095.1 Betaproteobacteria bacterium
CATTGGTCTCTGGAGCTGATATTTCTGTCGAGTCGTCCGAGGTAGAGAAAGGCGCTGTCGGTGGTGCAATGGCCACATCTTCGTATCCCTTGATTTGAAGCTTGAGCTCCCGACCATCCGATGTCGATTCGATAATGACAACGCCAGTCCCGGCTCTGGGCCGCAAGAATTCGGCGGCCAAGGACATATCGCCAAGCGTTGCCGACAGGCCGATGCGGCTAACCTCACGCCCAATCGCCGTCTCGATACGATGCATGATTGATTGAAGCTGTTTTCCCCGCTCGGAACCAATGAATGCGTGGAGTTCGTCAACTACAAGATATCGAACTCCGACAAATTGTCGTGCGACTTGGAATCCGCGATTGCAAAGGGTTGCTTCAAGCGATTCTGGCGTTATCAGTAAAACGCCCGTCGGATTCTTGGCGAACTTGGCTTTGACGGAAGCACCGATATCGCCGTGCCAGGGCCAGACCGGCATTTCCAAAACGTCGCAGAGTCGTTCCAATCGACCGAACTGGTCGTTAATTAGTGCTTTCAACGGACTTATGTAGACGACTAGGCCGCCGTCGTCTGGCTTGCGAAGCAGATTGCTGAGAATCGGGAAAAATGCTGCTTCGGTTTTTCCCGCTGCCGTAGCCGCCGCAATAATGACGTCTCGCTCGCCGCCTATGATCGTTGGAATCGCTCTTTCTTGAGCGTCACGAAGTTCCTCCCAGCCCTCCATCCATATCCAACGCTGGATTCGTTCATCAAGTAGTTCAAACGATTTGGACTCAGCCATTACATTTTAAAGGACGCCAGCTCGTCGTCGCCTTCAATATTCATGTCATTTGCGGCGCCTTCGTCCTTCACAACCTCAAGATGGCCGAGCAATGTTTGCCAGTCAGAAGCCGGATTTTGTTCGAGAATCGCCAGTAGATTGATCCACGCGGTAATTGTTGTTCTCGGCGTTCGGAAATACGAATCGCCAATTCGCTTTGCACAGTGCGTCATGAACGGTGCGATGGCTTCATCTTGCACCAAGTATTTGCCTGGATCGCCTAGTGCATAGACGTTTCGTATCTTCTGAAGAAGGACGAAAAAGTCTTCCGCAGCGAGGCTTGAAAGCCGAATGACAGGTCCACTGTGATCGACCAGGCCGTTTTTGGCAAAGGTATTTTCAGCAAGGCGGCTCTGCAGCGCAGGGTAGCTATAGAGGCCGCGTTTCGTGTCAAGCAAGAATTCGGGCGTTCCACCCATGATGACCCCAAGGCCCACTGCGGTACCTTGGAGAGAATCGTTCAATATCCGAAGAATTTGCTCATAGTTCGACGCTCGCGCCTGCGTATTTGCGAGCTTGTAAATATTTACGAGTTCATCCAAGCACACCAATAGGCCGCCGTATCCAGCCAACCGCACGAAGCGAGCGAAGAGTTTCAACTGGTCATAAAAATTCGAGTCATCAATGATCGTACGAACGCCAAGCGCACTTTTTGCGTCGGTCTTGGTCGTAAACTCCCCGCGCAACCAGCGAATCGCATCGGACTTAAGCTTTTCATCTGAGTTGTCGTACCCGCGACAATATGCAGAAATGACATCCGCGAAATCATAGCCATTGACCATCTCAGTCAGCTGGTCAAGCTTGGCGCGAATGACTGCCTCTGTAGTCTGACCTGCTGCCGCGGCCTCAGACTTGGCGTTTGTTACGAATTTCTCAACTACGCCGGCAATCGCCCCGCCGTCTGGCTTTGTTCGTGTCGCCAGGTTCCTCATCAACTCAGCATAGAGTGACCTCGCTTGGCCGCCGCTTGCGTGTAATCGCCGGTCAGGATTGAGATCGGCGGTCGCTGTTACGAGTTTTTTTTCCATCGCAATAGCGCGAATAAGGTTGAGAAAGAAGGTTTTGCCAGCTCCATATTCGCCAATGACGAAACGAATGCCAGCACCCCCGTCCGCAACTCGGCTGATGTCCGTCACAAGCGTTTCAACTTCTCGTGCCCTGCCAACTTGAATCAGGTGTTGACCTGCGCGTGGAACGACACCAGCGCGAAGTGATTGAATTACAGCGTCACGGTCACGTGGTCTTATAGGCGTACTCATTTTTCAATCTTATCCAGAATCTCAGTATTTGTTTCGATTGGGTCATCGCCCTGTGTGAGGGGTATATCGAACTTGTCAAAAGCTGCTTCATTGACCCTCTCCAATGCCCCGTCAAGCATGAGCTCCAAGTCTGCCGCAACATCTTCAAGTTCGCTTCGGGACCAGTGCGGCCGCGAGATGATCATTCGCACGAAGGCGGAATGCACCGAATCAAGGCCCAATACTGTCAAGGAATCAGGTATGTCGCTTTCAATTTCGATGGGCTCACCCATTTTTTCGATAGCGTCCTTCCCAACAAGTGTGTCATCGACAAAGATGTTGGAAAGCAATGTGGACACCCGCTCGCTATCGCGCTGAAGGGCAGCAATGCGCTCAGTGTCGAGGACAAAAGCTTCTCCCTGTATCTTAGCCTTCGCCTTGGTCGGCTGGCTCTGCGCTGCACCGTCCGTTGCCGCAATATGTATGTCGCTATAAAGCTGTTTCGAGGGTATGCCCAAGGCCGCGTATATCTTCTCAAGAGTTTTCACTTCGGATTGAGTGGCGACACCATCCAGATGCGCAATTGACGCGACAAAAGACGCAATGAGTCCCCTGGCGTTAGCGTCAAGTGGCTCAAGTTTCTTCTTCATGACGGTCATAGGCACAGGCGCCACCATAAGCAGTCGCAGATGCGCCTTGAGGCGTCTGTGCTGTGCAGGCGTCAAGTGTTGCCATGCGTCGATTTGCTTACTTAGATGCAGTATTTCAACCGAAGTCAAATCACCATCCGCATATGCGACGGTCGTTGCCAGTTGCAACATCACCGCAGCAGCGTTAAAACCGCTTCCGCTTCGTGATTGCGAATCTCCTGGCTGCATGGCAAACAACACAATCTTGTCGTCGCCTTTGGGAAGTTTGGCGCTGTTTAGAACATCGGGCTCAATGCCAATATTCAACGATTCCAACGCCCGGGCGAAGCCAAGCATCTTTTCGCGGGACAAATCACTTCCGCCATTCAGCATCGTAGTCAGCTCGACCAATGGCATTACAACCATCCCGGCACCCATGCGCTGCGCTACTTTGTCCAGCACGTGCCTCGCGGATTGTGGCCAGATCGAAGCCGGCAATTGCAAAATCGCCTCAAGCGCCGTAGCTCTTTCGGGATTCTTTTTGATGAACCGACTAAATGAGTCTAGTTCCGCACCACATGCGTCAACGACCGTTTGTAGGTTACGTGCAACCGTTACCAATGACGAAACATCGGGAATATCGCCAAACTTCCGAGAGATTTCCCCTGCTCCTCGAAAACCAGCAGAGGCCGGTTGATACACCAGTTTCAACTTGGTCCGGTTAATCGGCAGCTTTATCCCTTCGCCGCACAACTCACGATATTTGCCTGGAAACATTGCGTGAAACTGATCTTGACACCGCACTACAGGAGTCCGTTTACTAATCGAGGGATCATGGTCAGCCCAAGCTAAGGCGATATGGGGGGGAACGGGGACCTTGTCCACGGCTGTTTGGCCAAGCGCAAGGCGTAAATAGAAGGGAAGTTCATAGGAGTGCGGCAGAATTGGTACCGGATTCAAGTACAAGGGAGTTCCGCCTGTAGGCACCGAAATCAATTCAAGAAATCTCGACAGGTAATTTCTGACTGAACCAGACCGATTGCCATAGACAGTTAGCAACCTTTGTACTTCGGCTGAAATGGCTGGCAATTCAGGCGTTACCGCGGGGTCGTTGGGCGCATCCATTATCACCCGTCGCTCCAGCCCATAGAAGAAGAGGAACAGGTATCCAATGTCCGCACTTGGATCTCTTCTTCCGCCTGCAAGCCACTGAAGATACGCGCGTCGCGCAGTGGGTGACGCTTCAGAATAACTAGGCCAATACCCCATCTCACGGGCGCTTATGTCCGCTTGTGACTTTGACACTCGCTTCGTAATGTCTATTAACGCAGGATCCGTGAGCCCGCTGAGACTGGGTAAGTTCTTTCCTACATAGAGCATTCCGCCGTCAATTGAGATGCCTGCAACTTCAATCTGTTCACCAGGACGAATCCATCTCGCATCTTCTAAAAGACTTTGTGGACGTTCAGGTATTCGGTATGCGTTCCCAGTTTCGGTACTTCTACCGACTTTCATGGAACTTGGTGGAGCCTCATTCTGAACTGGTCCATCAGCAGGCGGCTTAGTCGTGACGGCGGAATAAATCTTGAAAGCGACAATTGCGACCGCACCGATACCAATAAAGAGCCATGCCTCTTTCGGTATCGCCGCGATTCCAGCAATAATTGCAGCAATGACAACGCCAATGATCCCTAAGGAATCATTTTTCTTTTTTCCCATATGACCAATGCACCCTGAATTGTGGGAATGAGGGAAAAGTGCCCGTTCAGCATTTCCCAACAAGCGTCGGCTTCATCCTTGCCGGTACCAGAGAATTACACTCTGCGATGCACTGGTGCCATTCCGATTGGCCTACGAAGAGCCGCTTCTAGTGTCAATGCGGCAAGCATTGCACATTAACTATTTGTGCGCAACGCTACCGTTACGGCAGTCGGCCGTGACCCCGACCGATTCGTATTATTTGAGCCCAAGTACATCCTGCATGTCGAAAAGACCGGCTGTCCGGCCCTGCAGGAATCGCGCCGCGCGCATCGCGCCCTGGGCGTAGTTCGCCCTTGTCGTGGAGCGATGGGTTATCTCGATTCGCTCGCCGCTGCCGGCAAACATCACCGTGTGATCGCCGATGATGTCGCCGGCGCGAATGGTGGAAAAGCCGATGGCGCCCGCCTTGCGTTCGCCGATCACCCCGTGTCGTTCGAATACACCGATGTCGTCGAGCGACTTGCCGATCGATTTTGCGGCAGCCTCGCCCAGCATCAGGGCGGTGCCCGAAGGGGCGTCCACCTTCAACTTGTGATGGGCTTCGATGATTTCGATATCGTATTCCGCATGCAAGGCCCGGCCTGCCATTTCGACAAGTCTGGCAACCACGTTGATGCCCAGACTCATATTGGCGGCGAACACGATGGCAATGTCCTTGCTGGCCAGTTCAATCTCGCGCCGTTGATCTGCCGTGAACCCGGTCGTGCCGATGACCATGTTCACTGCCCGCCGACGGCAGGCATCGAGATGCAGAAGCGTGCCTTCCGGCCGGGTGAAATCGACCAGGACATCAGCACTTGCCAAGCCCGTGGCAAGGTCGGAAGTAATCGTAATACCCTTTGCGCTCACCGCCAATTCCCCCGCATCCCGACCGAGCAGCGGGCTGGCAGCGTGTTCCAGGGCGCCGGCAATTGCCATGCCGGGGCCCGCCGCCACGGCCTCGAGGAGCATGCGCCCCATGCGGCCGCCGGCGCCGGCAATAGCCAGTTGGAGTGCCATCAATCTATTTCTTTGGGGGTGGTGCGCCAGGCGGCGAGGCATTCGGCGTTGCGCGCCGCTCGCCACCACCGACCAGGATTTCCTGCGGCGCAGCCTGGCCTTCGATGCGCGCCACCTTCTCATTTTCGAAATGGATCATCACATGGTATTTCTGCGTCTCGCGGCCGAACGGGCCATAACTGGTGGCCTGGTCATTGGAAAAATAGTAATCCCATCGATTGGCGTGAAAGACATCCTGCAACAGTGGCGTTCCCAGCGCGTTGCGGACGTCATTGCGACTCATGCCGGGCTTGACCTTGGCGAGTTGATCCTGGGTCACCAGGTTTCCCTGCTGGATATCGATGCGATGGACGCCAAATCCCGCACAGCCGGAGAGCATGCCTCCCGCTGCCAGCACGATTGCAAAAGTGAAATGACGCATAAGCAGCTTTCCTGACTGGAACACTTTAATCAATCGGATATTATAGCCCGCCCGACGGCATCCACTTCGCGGAAACCGATCGGCAATCATGACTTGGCCAGGCAGACTGCCACGCGATCCTGCAACCCGGCGCACGGCGCAAAATGCGGTCACTCTGCAAGGCATGGCGCAATCCCGGCAGGTTCCGTGCCCGCCAACTTCAACGCATAGGCCGGACAAAAACAGCTTATGATTATCCCCATCTGCCCACTGAGGTCGCAATGTCCGAATCCAGAGAATTACGCAACATGGGGCTGAAGGCCACGTTCCCGCGCCTGAAAGTGCTGGAC
>JANNGY010000382.1:0-11987 GCA_031404095.1 Betaproteobacteria bacterium
CCTTGCCGAACGGATCGTCGGTCGGGTCCTTCACCCAGTCGAAAACGTATGCTTTGCCCTCGTGCTTTTTCAGCAGCCAGCCTTTGGCCTCGAGTTCCGCGAACAATGGATTGTGAATCGACACACAGGGGTACTCCCAGACGCATACCTTGAGGTTGAACGCGCGCAGCGTGTCGAGGATCTTCTTTGGGTCGATGTTGGGTCCATAGAAGCGGCTCTTGTCCCATTCAAAGGCAAACCGGGTCCAGACCTCCCACGCGGCGCGGCCATCCAGCGTGATCACGTCGCAGGGTATGCCGCGGCGGCGCAATTCGGCGGCAGTATCGATCGCCTCCTTGGGCACCTTGTAGTAGGCGCGCGACAGCCACATGCCGAAGCTCCACAGCGGCGGCACCACCGCGCGGCCGGTGAGCGCGGTGTAGCGCTCGAGAATGGCCGCCGGTTCGCCGGTGAACAGAAACAGGTCGAGCGCGTCGTCCTCGACTTCCAGAACATAGGTCCGATGTGACCACTGCGGATAACCGACGCCGTGACGCACCACCCCCGGCGTGTGCGCCAGCAGGCCCCAGCCATCGGGACTCCAGCAGAACGGGATGTTTTTGTAGGAAAGTTCCGTGTTGACACCCAGCGCATCCTCGGTGCGGCCGCGCACCAGTTGGCCGCGCTTGTCGAGCGGACCGAATTTCTCGCCGAGGCCATAGACGGCGGTGTCGCTGGCCAGCGCCCATGAGACACACCAGCGGCGGACTTCTCCATCGTGTTGCAGACCGACGGCCGGCAGCCGCGTGCGGCCGCGAAAGTGCTGGTCAGTGATGGTGGTCAGGATAGTCTTGCCGGCTTTAGACAAGGTGAACCGTAGCGGCCCGGTTTCGATGACGAGCGTGACGTCGCGGCTGCGAATGCACCAGCCGTCGCCTTGCGGCGCAACCGTCAGCGTCCCGGTCGCAACAGCGTTCTGGAGCAAGCCGTAATCGGGAAGTGGTGATTGGCCCAGGGTCAGACGAAATGTATCGACCGCGTGTGCCGATACCGTTAACGCAAACCCGTCGACCTCAAAATGCACATGGCGGGTATCGGCCGACACAAAGCGCACTTCGCTCAGGCGCTGAAAACTGCTTTGCTGGAATACATCGGATGACAAGTTGCTGCTCCCTGCATAAAACGTCGTAAGTCCAGCATCGGCGCGGCCTCTGGCAGCTTTTTGCCCCAAGAGCCTCGCCAATGCTAGGGTTCACTACCAGGACTTCTATTTCCGCTGTCGTACCGGATTTAGTCCGGTACCCAAGTTTTTCTGAGTATTTGAGACATCGAGAAAATTGGGCCCCGGACTAAATCCGGGGAGACAGATTTAGAAGTTCCCTCTAGCCTTTCAAACCACCGGAAGTGAGCCCACTCACCACCCGCTCCTGAAATATCAGGATCACCGTCACCACCGGCACCAGCGCGATCACCAGCGCGGCTGAAATCGTCGGCCACGGGAACGAGAACTCGCCCTGGTACATCTGGATGCCGACCGGCAGCGTGCGGTACGCCACCGCCGCGTTCATCGACATCGACAGCAGGAATTCATCCCACGCATTCACAAACCCAAGAATACCCGCCGTGAATACACCCGGTGCGGCCAGCGGCATCACCACATGCCACAGCGCACCCAGGCGGGTGCAGCCGTCAATCATCGCCGCGTTTTCAATATCCCGCGGAATATCCTGAAAGAAACTCACCAGTATCAGCGTGCAAATCGGCAGATTCAGCACGGTATAGGGCAATACCAGCGCGGTATAGCTATTGAGCAAATTCAATCCACGCATGATCTCGAACAGCGGCACCATCAGTGTCACCAGTGGAAACATCGACACGGCGATGATGCCGGTGAGGATCAGATTGCGCCGCTTGAGATTGAGCCGCGCAATCGCGTACGCGGCAAGGGTGCTGATGAACAGCGCCAGCAGCATCGACAGGCAGGCGACGATGACGCTGTTGAGCAAGTAGCCCGGCAGCGGCTGATCGCGGAAGGCGGCGATGTAATTGGCCAATACCGGGTTCTGCGGCCAGTAGGTGATGGGCTTGGCGGTGAGCTCGACTTCGTTCTTGAACGAGGTAAACAAAATCCACACGGCCGGAAAAAAGCCATTGAACAGCACGATCGCGGCGGCGAACCAGCGCAGTCGTTTGGCAGTGAAAAACTCGCTTTTCAACTTCAATCCTTGTCTCCACGAACGTAGCGTAAATACACAAAGGTCGTTGCCATCGACAGCATGAACATGAATACCGCGAGCGTGGAGCCATAGCCGAGATCAAGGTAGTCCACCGTATTGAGCTGGATATACATCGCCAGCGTCTGCGCTTCTTCGCCGGGACCCGGCATGCTGAACGGGATATCGAACGACTGGATCGCGGTCAGCGTGCGAAAGATCAGCGCCACCAGCATCGATGGCACCAGCAGCGGCAACGTGATCTCGATAAATTGTGTCCACCGGGACGCGCCATCGACTTCGGCCGCTTCGTAGAGTGAAGCGGGGATGGTCTGCAAGCCAGCGAGGAGAATCAGCGCCATGAACGACGAGGTCTTCCAGATCGTGGCGATGCAGATCGCCATCATCGTCAACCCCGGCGAATTGAACCAGATCTGCGGTTCACCACCAAACCGGCGAATGACATCGTTGATGATGCCGTACTCGCTATGGAAGAACCAGGCGAAGATCAGCCCGACGAACGCCAGCGGTAACGCCCACGGCAACAGCAATGCAAGGCGGATGGGCCCGCGAAAACGGAATGGCATGTTGGCCAGCATCGCCAGGCCCAGCCCGACCACCAGCGCGCCGGGGACCGTGACGAAGGTGATGATCAGGGTGTTTTTCACTGCCCGCCAGAACATGCTGTCGGTCAGTGCTGCGGTGTAGTTGTCGAATCCCAAGAAGGTCATCGGCAGTCCGCGTGACAGGCGTATGTCAAAAAAACTATTGAACAGCAGCGTGCTCACCGGATAGGCGACGATGACGACAATGAACAGCAGTGCCGGGCTAAGCAGTGCCCACGCCAGCGCGGTTTCGCTTGGGTCGAGGATACGGTCGCTGAGGGAGCGGGTGCTCATCGTCTGATTGTTCCTTGCCGTTATCCGCTATCCGCTATCTCAACGCGCGCGCCACACGCTGTTCGATCTCGTCGAGCGCTTGTGCCGGCGTCTTGACGCCTGCCATCACGGTGTTGGTGTTGATACGTAACGCATCCGAAATCGCACGGTACACAGGAGTGACGGGGCGGGGGCGGGCCGTCTCGACCACCGGCAGGGCGTCGGCAAACCATGGCACCGCTTTGATCACGTCGGGGTCTTTGTACACCGAGGGGAACACCGGATGAAATGAACCCTTCATCGCGAGTTGTTTCGATACCTCCGGGCTCGATAACCAGCGCACCAGCGCAACGGCGGCAGCCTTGTTCTTGCTAAACGCCGAGACCGCCCAGTTCCAGCCGCCCATGCACGACACGGCCTTTCCACCCGGCATTGCCGGTAGTGTCGCGACGCCAACCTTGTCCTTGACACGGGTATCCACGCCGCCTTGAAAGTGATTCCACGCATAGCCCCAGATGACGCCGAAAACGACTTTGCCCGCCTGAAATTCCTTGCGCGTGTCGTCGGTGGCAACCTCGGCACTGTTTTTCTTGGCGACGCCGTCGTTCACCATGGCCCGCCACATATTGAGTCCGGCTTCCGCTTTGTCGCGCTCGAACGATGTCTTGCCATCGCGGATGATCTCGCCACCCAGACTCCAGTAAGGCAGCAAGAACGTACACACGGCGCCTTCGACCGCCTTGCCCTGAAAACTCAGGCCTTGCAAGTTGGGATCATTTTCGCCCTGCATGATTTTCTTCGCCACGCGCGCGAGTTCCGGCCACGTGGTCGGCGGTGGTTCGTTGTATTTCGCCAGCAGATCCTTGCGGTAATAGAGGAACAGGGAATCGGCAAACCCGGGCAGTGAATACACTTTGCCATTGACGGTGTTGGCTTCGCGATAAGCAGGAAGATATTTTGAAAGCGACGATTCAAGGTCCTTGCCGAAATAACCATCCAGGGGTTCGGCCCAACCGGCAGCAGCGAATTGCGCGGGGCGGATGATGTCGATGAAAAAAATATCCAGCGTGGCGTCACTGGCGCTGAGGACGGTATTGAGATATTTCTGGTGCAGGTCCGAGGTGGCGCCACCGACTTCCAACGTGACCTTCACGCCCGGGTTGGCCGCCATGTATTGCACGAACAGCTCGCGCATGATGTCCGGGCGCTGCTGGCCGCCGATGTAGGCTTTGAGATGGACGGGAGCTGCGGGCTGGGCTTGGACATGGCCGATATTTGTGAATGCCGCCATACAAACGCCAGTGAGAAATATTTGGGACACCTTGGCCCAAGTGACATCCCGAAAGTGGCACTTCCCCCTTTTCGAAAGGGGGATTGAGGGGGATTTTCGGTGGTTGCGTGGCGGCGCGGCATCGCAACTGCGACTACCGAAAATCCCTCCCACCCTCCCTTTAAAAAAGGGAGGAGTCAGCCGGTGCCTGGTCTCCTTGGTAAAGAGAATCATCCTAATTACCCGCACGCAGCACGCTGCCGCTGGCGGTGTCGAACAGATGGAACTTGTCCATATTGACCCACACGCCCGTCTGCTGATCGGGGGCGAAGGGAACATTGGGGGGTAGACGACCGATCAATTCACCACCTTCGCAGGCCATTGTTACCAGTGTTTCCGCACCCAGCGGCTCGACCACCACCACGCGCGCATCGAGGCGCACGTCGTTGGCGCCGGTTTTCTCGATGCCGATGTCTTCGGGGCGAATTCCGAAGGTGACCGCGCGTCCGGCGAGCGTGCGGTAGTAATCCTCGTGCGCCGGCAATGCCAGTCGCTGTGCGCTGTTGCCGAGTGCCACGCACGCTTTGCCGTCATCGATGGCAATAGTCGCCGTCAAGAAATTCATCGGCGGCGAACCGGTGAAGCCCGCCACGAATTTCGACACCGGCTGGTTGTAAATCTCATCGGGCGTACCGACCTGCATGATGTTGCCACCCGACAGCACCACGATGCGCTGGGCCAGCGTCATTGCCTCGACCTGGTCGTGGGTCACGTAGATGGTGGTGGCGCCGATGCGTTGATGCAGCTTCTTGATTTCGGTGCGCATCTCCGAGCGCAACAGCGCGTCCAGATTGGACAGCGGCTCATCGAACAGGAACAGTTTCGGCTGGCGCACGATGGCGCGGCCCATCGCCACGCGCTGCCGCTGGCCACCGGACAGTGCGCGCGGCTTGCGGTCGAGCAGGTGATCTATCTTTAGAATGGCCGCCGCATCCTTCACGCGCCTGTCGATGTCGGCGGCGGGAAATTTGCGCAGCTTCAGGCCGAAGGCCAGATTGTCGAACACGTTCTTGTGCGGGTACAGGGCGTAGTCCTGAAACACCATGGCGATGTCGCGCTCGCGCGGCGGCAGGTCGTTGACCACGCGGTCCTCGATCGAAATCGTGCCGCCGCTGATGGCCTCGAGCCCGGCCACCATGCGCATCAGCGTCGACTTGCCGCAGCCCGAGGGGCCGACGAATACCACGAACTCGCCGCGATGAATCTCCAGGTCGATGCCGTGTACCACCTTGACGCCGTTGTCGTAGACCTTGCTGACCTGCTCGAATTTAACGCCGGACATGAGGGTTCTTTCGGGCTGCAGTATTCAATAGACGCCGGTGTTGAGCGCTTTGGCCAGCGCCGGCTTCATCGCCGCAAAGAACGCATTGGCCTGGCGCATCATCATGCCCATGTCGGAGGCGACGGCGACGTAGTTGTAGCCGTACTCGATGAACTGCTGCACCATCTCCGGCGTCGGCCCGACGATGCCGATCGGCTTGCCGATCTTCTTCGCCCGCACGGCGGCATCCTTGATCGCCGCCTGCACCTCGGCGTTGCCGATATTGCCGATCTGTCCCATCGCCGCGGACAGGTCACCCGGCCCCATGAACAATGCATCCACCCCATCCACCGCAGCAATTTCTTCCAGGCGCTCAATGGCGGCCGGCGTTTCCAGCTGGATCATGCGGAAGATGCCCTCATTGGCGCGCTTGCCGTAGTCGGCCGCCGTGGCATAGCGGCTGGCGCGGTGCATGGCCGCAAATCCGCGTGTGCCGGGGGTCGATTCGCCGGCCTGTGGATAACGGGTCGAGGCCACGGCGCGCCTGGCGTCGTCCGCGTTTTGCACGAAAGGGAACATCAGCGTCTGGGCGCCGATATCCAGCGCGCGCTTGACCAGCACGATATCGTTCCAGGCGAGGCGAATCACCGGCGTGGCCCGGGTGCCGGCAATCGCCTGGAGGATGTGATACGTGTCCTTGTAGTCGATGGGCACGTGTTCCATGTCGACCACCAGCCAGTCGAAGCCGATGCAGCCCATCGCCTCGGCGGTGGACGCGGTGCCCGACATCAGCCAGGTGCCGAGCGGAATGCTGGGCTCGGCAAGCAGCGCGCGAAACGGGTTCTTGAACGGGTCCATATTGGTCTCAGTAGATGGGAGGTTCGGGCGTTGCCGCATTGCCCATGAGGAAATCGAAATCGCAGCCTTGATGCGCCTGCGTCACGTGCTCAACGTACAGCCGGGAGAAGCCGCGCTCAAATACCGGCGCGGGCGCTCGCCACGCCGCACGCCTTCGGGCAAGTTCGTCGTCTGACACTTCCACATTCAGCGAACGCGCCTCGATGTCGAGCGCAATCATGTCTCCGGTCCTGAGCAGCGCGAGCGGACCGCCGACCGCCGCTTCCGGTGCCACATGCACCACGCAACTGCCGTAATGGGTGCCGCTCATGCGGGCATCCGAAATGCGCACCATGTCTCGCACACCCTGTTGCAAAAGCTTCTTCGGGATCGGCAAATTGCCCCACTCCGGCATGCCGGGCGCCCCGACCGGGCCGCCGTGTTTCAGCACCAGCACGGTGTCTTCATCGACATCGAGGTCGGGCTGATTGATCCCCGCCTGCAACTCTGCCATCGATTCAAATACCAGCGCGCGGCCACGATGCCGGAAGAATCGGGGGCTGGCGGCCGAGGGCTTGATGATGGCGCCGTCCGGGCACAAGTTGCCATGCAGTACCGCCAGCGCCGCGCCCGGGGCGACCGGACGATCCAGGGGGCGAATCACTTCCCGGTCGAGATTCACCGCGTCCGCAATGTTGTCGCCCAGCGATCTTCCCGTCACCGTCAAGGTGTCGAGGCGCAGATGCGGCCTGATTTCCGACAGCAGCGCCGGCAAGCCGCCGGCAAAAAAGAAATCCTCCATCAACTTGTCGCCT
The DNA here is from genome assembly GCA_031404095.1 of Betaproteobacteria bacterium. GTDB lineage: Bacteria > Pseudomonadota > Gammaproteobacteria > Burkholderiales > Usitatibacteraceae > UKL13-2. The sequence goes on from JANNGY010000382.1 coordinate 7,314, forward strand.
GACGGGAACAGGTTGGCGATGACCGGGATCTTCCGTGCCGCATCGTCCATCTCATTGAGCGTGAGAGCCAGCCCGCCGCGACCGGCCATCGCGATCAAGTGGATCGCGGCGTTGGTCGACCCGCCTAGCGCCATGTAGGTTGCCACGCCGTTGACCAGGGAATCACGCGTGAAAAACCGCGATGGCTTGAGGTCTTCCCAAACCATGTCGACGATGCGCGCGCCGCAGGACGCGGCCATGCGCACGTGATTGGCATCCATTGCGGGGATGCTGGAGGCGCCGGGCAACGTGAAGCCGAGTGCCTCGACGATTGACGTCATCGTGCTGGCAGTGCCCATCGTATTGCAGGTGCCCGGGGATCGGGTCATCTTGGCTTCGAGGCGGATCCACTCTTTCTGCTCGATGTTGCCGGCGACGTACTCGTCCCAGAACTTCCGCGTGTGGGTCCCGGCCCCCACCGATTGTCCGCGATAGCGATCATTCAGCATTGGGCCGGCCGGACAGAAAATCACCGGAATGTCCATGCTCAGCGCGCCCATCAGCATGCCGGGCGTCGTCTTGTCGCATCCCCCCAGCAGCACTGCGCCATCGACCGGGTGTGAGCGCAACAGCTCCTCGGTTTCCATCGCCAGCAAATTGCGGTAGAGCATCGTGGTCGGCTTGACCATCACCTCGCCCAGGGATAACGCGGGGAGTTCCACGGGGAACGCGCCGCTCAGCTGGATGGCCGCGCGAATCGACGCCGCGCGTTCGCGCAGGTGCGCATGGCAGGGAGACAGATCGCTCCAGGTGTTGATGATGGCGATCACCGGCCGGCCGAGAAACTCCTCGCGCCGCAAGCCCATCTGCTGCAGGCGCTGGCGGTGCGAGAAGGAACGCATGTCGTCCCGGGCCAGCCAGCGCTGGCTGCGTAGCGATTCCAGAGTGCGGTTGGCGGCGTTCGCGGACACAGGTGGCCTATGGGATGAAACCGGCGGGAACGAAGATTCTATCCCGCCGCTGGCAACAATGATTCTGGCCGGGGGTCGAATCCTCCGACCCCCGCCATCCAGCCCTGATTGGCGCTTCTAGAAGTCGAGGCGCGCGTTGATGCCAAAGTAGCGCTGGTCGTCACGCGGCACCGAGCGCTGCGTATTCGCGCCCGACAGGAGGAACGCGGAATACGACTTGTCGGCCAGATTCTTGCCGAGCAACGCCACTCGCCAGCCGCCGGTCGGATTGGATAGTGCGACCGACATGTTGAAGATGCCGTACGACGGTTGCAGGGTGTTGGTCGAGGTGGACAAATCGTACTGCACCTCGCTTTGCCAGTTGTAATCTGCCCCCAGATCAAGCTTCAGGCCACTGCCGACATCCATCCGGTAATTGGCCCGCACGTTCGCCTTCCATTCCGGCGCGGACGGCAGCGTCGCCCCGTTCAGGTTCGCGCAGGTGGCGCCTGTCGGGCACTTGAACTGATCGACCTTGGCATTGGTATTGGCCAATGCACCCGATAACGTGAATTGCTTGGAGAGTTTCGCGTCAAAATCCAGTTCGAAGCCCTTGGTCGAGATATCCCCCGCGTTGATGAAGCGAGTCACCACGACACCGCCGACGATATCCGGGTAATTGGCCTGGTAACCCGTGTATTTGGTGTCGAACACGGCCATATTCAACCGCAGGCGATTGTCGAACAACGTCGATTTCAGGCCAAGCTCGAAGCCCTTGGATTCTTCAGGCGCCAACGCAAAATCGTCGATCGCCGACATATTGAAGAAAGCGTTGTAGGCCGGCCCCTTGTAGCCCTCGGAGTAAGTCGCATAGACCATGGCTTCCTTGCTCAGGTCGCCCTGCAAACCGACGCGGCCCGAGAAGCCGTTCTCGGTGGTGGAGCCGGTGGTGTTCGCCCGGGTGACACGCACGCCGGGAATCTGCACCGCGGCGGTGGAAACGCGTCCGTGGTAGTAGGACAGATCATCCTCGGTGTAGCGCAGGCCGAGGATGCCGCGCAGGGTCGGGCTGAAATTGAATTTTCCTTCGCCGAACAGGGAGGCGCTCTTTGCCTCCGTGCCGTAGGTGGCGACACCGTTGTCGTTGAAAAATGCCGCGCACGGCGTCACCCCCGAGGGCAAGCTCGGCAGGGTACCGTTGCAGCGCTTCACGTCGCGCCGATATACCTCGTCGGTCTGGGTGCGCATATAGAACAGGCCGCCGACATACTCGAAAAATGATCCGGTCGCCGAGGCAATTCGCAATTCCTGCGAAAGCTGTTCAGACTTCAGCTGCCCGCGATCGCTCAGCGACGCGATCTGGCTATTGGCGACGGCGGTGCCATCGATATCCTGATACTGAATGTTTTTCCATTCACGCCAGGCGGTGATGGACGTCCAGGTGGCCCCGCCCATGCCCCAATCCACCTGCGCAGACAGGCCCGAGTTTGTGTCTTCGACCCGCTCCTTGACATCGGTCGCGACGCTGCGGTTTTCGGCGCCGGGAACGATCGGACTGAGCGCCACGGGGAGCGCCACGCCCGTCGCGCGCACGAACGGCCCGCGCGAGCCGGTATCGTCGGCCGTTGCATAGTCGGCGATGAACGTCGCCTTCACGTCCCGGTTGGGCGAATATTCCAGCTTGCCGCGCACGCCCTGACGATCATAGCCGCCCACGTCTTCACCGAGTGTCTTGTTTTCAATGTTGCCGTCAAACTTGCCGAACAGCACCGATACGGAGCCGAGCAAGCTTGGGCTGAGTTCACCCGAGATTCCGCCTCGCAGGCGCATTTCGTTGCCTTCGTAGTACGCCGCGTCGACATAGCGCTCGGTGCCGGTTGAGATCGGCTTGGAAACGATATTGATCACGCCCGCCGACGCGTTCTTGCCGAACAGCGTGCCTTGCGGCCCGCGCAGCACTTCGATCCGCTCGACCTCCATCAGGTCCAGCGTGGCCTGGCCGGGACGGGCATAAACGACGCCGTCAACGACCGTCGAGACGGTCGGCTCGACGCCCGGCGAGGTGGAAATGGTGCCGACGCCGCGAATAAACAGCGACGTGTCCTTGTTGGAGGCATTGGCGCGAAAATTCAGCGTTGGCACCTGTGAGACGATGGCGCCCAGCGTATTCAGATTGGCTTGCTCGATGGTGTCGCCACTGATGACGGTGATGGCAACCGGCACACTTTGCAACGGCTCGCTGCGCTTGGTGGCCGTCACGGTGATGGTTTCGAGCTGATTGGTGTCTTCCGCCTTGGCGGGCGGCGCACCGGCCTGCTGCGCATTCGCCAGGCCGGCGACGAACGCGGCAATGGCCGCGACCAGCGGCAACATGCGGTGCTGGACGGCAAGCGGCTTTCTGATTTTCCTGGCGTGCTTCATGACTCTCTCCTTGTCCATGTCGTTTTTTGAGCCCACACCCTGCCGGACGTGCATCGTGTGCGCCAATGAAAATACTTCTCCTGCCGATACCACCACCGCCTGCTGTTCGACGGCACTCATCCGGGTCATTGCGCTTCCCGGCGGAATCACTGTCAACCGAAGCGTGTTCCAGTACGGCACTTCGCGACAACCACTCTATTCAGCGTCCACGGTAAAGTCAAGTAGGTCATCTATATGAGTTGGCTAACTTGGCATTTTTGGTGTTTTTTTTCCACAGCCCTCGCCATGCATCAGCCGGCGGGCGGCGCGTCCAATGCTGTCGCGGGGTGGCCGGTGTTGCGGTCGGCCCACCAAACTCCCGACGGAAAGGCAAGAAAAATGCTGCGACGCAACAGCCGGATGTCAGAGAACTTTGAACCGCCGCAACCCGGCATTGAGTTCGATCCCTGAAGGAATACACCTGCCGCAATTGCCGGCCGGAGTCGACAAATTGGCCACTTGCTACCATCAGACTTTGCATGGCGCGAGAAAGCGCGCAACAATGGCGTCGAACTGCCCGACGCGCTGTACCAGCAGTTGCCGGAGTTGGCAGGAGTAATGGGAGCCCGCGCATGACGCAGCACAAGTTTTCCGGCGTGATACCGATCCTCGCCACACCGTTCCGCGACGACGAAAGCCTCGACATCGCGTCATGGCAAAGGATGATCGAGTTCATGATGGAACTCGGCGCGGACGGCATCACCATCCTCGGCGTGCTCGGGGAATCCAACCGGCTCAGCGATCACGAGCGTGAAGCGCTGATCAAGGCCGCCGTCGCTACCGCCGGACAGCGCCTGCCGGTCATCGTCGGCACCAGCCACAGCGGCTCAATGGCAGCCGCTTACCTGTCGCGCATGGCGGAAGATCTTGGCGCCGACGCGGTGATGGTGACGCCCGCGAAGGAACCGGCGCCGAATGATGAGCGCATCGTCGAGTATTACCATCGCATCAGCCAGGGCACGCGCCTGCCGATCGTCCTGCAGGAACATCCCGCCTCCAGCGAAGTGCAGATGTCCGTGCCGTTGATCCTGCGGATCGTCAAGGAGGTCGCCTCGATCGCCTGTATCAAGGCGGAAGCCGTGCCCACGCCACCAAAGATTCGCGCGTTGCGGGCGGGCCTGCCGCGTCCGTTGCCGATTCTTAGCGGGCTTGGCGCCTTGTACGCGCCATTCGATCTCGAGGCGGGTTCCGATGGTTTCAATACCGGCTTCGCCTTTCCTGAATTGCTGCGGGCGCTGGTGAGCGCGGCACAGGCAAATGACTTCGAGCGCGTGCATGCGCTGTA
>JANNGY010000383.1:0-4540 GCA_031404095.1 Betaproteobacteria bacterium
GTGACATCTCGAATTTCAACAAACCCCTAGAGTCACATTGTTGGGAATTTCTAAAACCCCCGTCGTCCCAGCGGAGGCTGGGACCCAGTCCCGTCCAAGCTTTTGAATATACGAACGGACTGGATTCCAGCCCCCGGCTAACTGCCTGCTGGGGCAGGCTCCGCTGGAATGACGAATTTTTTGAGGTTTCGAGAGTTACTGTGAAAACCGTGTCCCCTGTTGTTCCTGTTGTTTTTAATTTCAACAAACTGCTAACCCACAAGACCACCCCAACTTATCCGCAGGTCAATCTATGAATACTTCAAGCATAAAAGAGTACCTCAGACACTACGGACGGATTCGCAGCCTTCGAGGTTCTGTGATTCGTTCAACGTTCAAGCGGGTCACCGCTGCGTTCGACGACTTCAATCAAGCTCAGGTTGACGCTGCAATACGCGAACTTGGACTCGAACCCACACGCCTTACTTGCGTCTACTGTGGAAAAGAGGCAGCTTGCTGGGATCACCTTATTCCAGCCGCACACGAGGGGACGCATCAACTGCGAAATCTTGCGCCAGCCTGCACAAATTGCAACCATAGGAAAGGCGATAAGACCTGGAAGGACTTCTTTGATACGCTTGACAAGGCCAATGAGAACATTGAACGCCGGAGGGCGCTGGAGCGCTACACAAAGGCGTACAAACCAGGTGACTCGCTGATCACTGACCCAGTAGACCAAGAAAAGCTAGCTGAATTGCTGGATCGGATTCATCAGGCAATGTCTGAAGCTGATGATGTAGTTGCAGCCGCGATAGCGAGGCAGCGAGCAGGTCACCGGTGACGTCTAATAAGATCCGAGCTAAAACGTGTGAGCGAGGCAAGAAATTCCGAGTCAGAGAAGCCGGTAGTTGCGATCTAACTGGAACGCTTCTCAGACCCCGAACTGCTCTCTTGCCATTCACCGACACGCTGCTTTTGCCAATGCAATGCAATGCCCTGCCTCATCACTTTAAGGTCATAGGTAAATGCAATCTCAGAATCTGGACTAGCTGAGTGCAGGACTTTCATTTTAGAAGCGGTACTGAAACGGGCAAGCTTCCCAGAAATGGGCGCTGCGACAGCACCCCTCGGGTTTGGCGCAATTTGTACAAAATCACTACTGTCGTCAAACGAAAAACGCAAGTCAGCGCCAGCACCGTTGAGGCTAGCAGCAGAAAGCCGATCGTGGTCACCTGCTATCGTTACATCAAGTGCGAACTTCGGAATGTCGTGTACTTCGCCAGTTGTCGTACGTATACCAAGTTGTTGGACATAACACTCAACCGGTTTGTTGAAGTTATCAACCTCGACAAATATCCTCGTCCGAGCGTCAAACGCGAAGCCCTGATTTGCCCAGTCCACAATGGGCATTCCCTTTGGAAATCCGGCGGCGCGAATTTTTGCAAGCTGCTCTGTGAAACCGACTGAAGTGGCCTGCCCGGCGCTTGGATTTCCAGTAGCTGCAACCCCGTTAATAGGGGCAGCGTTTGAGATCGCCACATTCGGCTTGTCTTTGTTGGGATCGAGGCCATTAGATTGCGCTGCCTCTGGCATTGGTATGACAGGCCTAGTTGGGGTATAGGCGCAAATGTCCGCGAAAGTGGGTTCCCCTTCGCCTACTGTGCAGATGGCGATTATCTTTTCATTCTTCTTCCATAGGAATTTGCAATTTGCCATTCCGGTACCCGCGCAAACATTCATTTCTGGTCTGCCAGCACAACGCGCATCACCTTGCGCGCATTCGTCAGAATCTTGCGCATGGAATGGTGTCCACCTCGCACCGATCATTTTTGTGCGAACGCTCGTATAATTTTCATTCATTTCGAAGCGCGGCAAGTCAGATGTCCGACCATCCGGTGCAGCTGATGCGGGCGGCGCGGCAAGAGCTGTTGTCGTTACTTCGGAGCCAGCTAGACCTCGCGAAGCGATAACACATTCCTCCGCAAACCTCTTCTTGCCGACATCGCCACCGCCGAACGCTACTACTACATCCCGATTTTCAAGTTTCTCAGCTTCGAATCTGCATGCAGTCAAGTCTTTGTCTACTGCCGTTTCAGCAAAATATTTACTCATCGCTGAATAGACGGCAATCGCAAAAATACAAGCTAGAAAGAGAATCTGAAGTTTATTTTCCTTCCAAGATGCTCCGACATGACTCGGTGTTTTGTCAGTAGAAATGCTGTTGGGTGACCCACCGGCAAGTGGTTTAGGCGCGAAGGCTGGTTGAATTTGAGTCGGCGCACTAGATGCCACCTCTTCGCCACTCTTCGTGGGCAATGTTTTTCCACAATGTCTACAGATCGCAGCTTTGGGTTTAATTTTTTCCGCGCAGAAAGGACATTCGACCTGCGCATCTTGAGAATTGTGAAGCGGTTTCAATCCCACAAGCAACAAGACGGCCACGATAGAAACAATTCCTGTCCAAATCCACTCATTTCCACCGGCGAGTTGAATGTATATATGTCCCAAGCTCATGACTAGCAGTGATACGGCCCCCCATGTCCATCCGCTTCGATGGCGAAATTTTTGCGCGATTATTCCAATTGCTATGCTTATCAGCCAGGCAAATATACCCATTTTCTTGATTTCCTCCGTCCTGATAATTGGTACAAAAAACACTTTGTCGAGCCTACTGCCTATTAAGCTTTGTACTTCACAAACGACAGTCCAAAGAAGCGACACAATAAATGCAAACGGGCATGTGTGGGTCACCTCTTGACCATCACCTTTTTACTGACTGGCAAACTCTATACCTTAGGCGACCAAATTGCCCCACCCGCGCGGGTAGGTTTTGGTCAAAAGTGAAAGGGCAAGCACTGGCGCGCCTCCTAGGCGCAATTGCGGCCCGGGAGGCGCGCCAATGCTGGAGATTGTTGGAATTCATGTTGTGCAAATGTTTGGCGCCCATTGCCAAGTACTTCTCCTTTTTTCAAAGGGGGAAGTGCTTCGAATTCAACACCTCGTGCTGGATTGATTTGAATTTCAACAAACCCCAAACATTGGTGCGGCCTGCAAAGTCATTTCAGCCTGGGGGGCGCACCAATGCTTGAGTTTGCGATTCCGTCGTCCCCGTGACGACGGGGACCCAGTGACTTTCGCCAAGGACCGCGCGTTGTCTCACTTGCACCCCGCTCTCACTTCCCGCCGCCCCCAACCGCAAAATCCCCTCCTCACCCTGCGCCAGCCGCTTCACCATCAACTTGAAAATGTCCGCATCGAACTCCACCTCGCTGCGCACCTCGGCCAGTTCAAACATTTCTTCCTCGGTCTTCGCGCTGCCGTAATAGCGCCAGCGATGAAATACATGCGCCCGCTGCCAGCCGTGATCGGGATGGGTTTCACGAATGGCGATCGGCCCGTCGAATGGCCAGGCGGGAAAGGCAAATGGCGCCAGGGCAACGGCGAGCCGCGTATTGTGCTCGGCCAGGGTCTCCGCGCCGACGCAGTAGCCGCGGCAGCGCTTGAGCTGGCGGGCGAAACAGGGGCCGTCGATCGCGGATTTGCGGTCGGTGGCGCCGATGGCTTTCCAGCACAGACCGTGCTCTGCCGCCAGCCGCGTCAGCATTTCCTTCGCCCGCGGTTTGGCGGCGAACGGGCCGTAGAGGCCGCCGGCGTGTTCAAGGTCGGCGCTTTCCAGCGCGATGATCTCGACGAGCTGGTTCAGGTCGGTGAGCTTCACCAGCACCATTTGCGCGTTGCGCCGCAGCCGCAGGTTCCGCAGTGGCTGCGAGGTCTTGATCAGTTGCGATTCGCGCAGCAGCGCGCCGAGCTCGCCCGCTGTCTCCTCGAATTCGATGCGACGTATTTCCATCGACAGGCGCACATCGTTGGAACTGCGGTGGTCGCTGGAGAAATGCGAGCGCACGCGGTCGCGCAGGTTGACGCTCTTGCCAATGTAGATCGGCAGGTTGTTGATGCCGTAGAACACATACACGCCGGGTCCGTCGGGCAGCGACTTCAGGGCATCGGCATCGAGCTGCGGCGGCAGGCTCGGCATTTTCAGCAGCGACTTGGTCGCCGCCATGACCTCTTCGAGCGGATGCTCGCGCGCGGCGACCTGCATGAATTGCCACGCCAGGCGCGCGTCGCCCAAGGCGCGATGTCTTTCCTCGGCCGGGACAACAAGCCGGTGCCGCGCAATCAGCGAATCGAGATTGTGCTGCGCATATTGCGGATAGAGTTTTCGCGACAACCGCACCGTGCACAGGACCTCGCCCGTGAACGGCACGCCCATGCGGCGGAACGCGTTCTTGATGAAGCCGTAATCGAAGCGCGCGTTGTGGGCGACGAACAGATGTCCTTCAAGCCTTGCCATCACGTCGCCGGCCAGTTCGGCAAAGGTCGGCGCATCACGCACCATCGCGTCAGTGATGCCGGTCAGCGCCTGGATTTCGGGCGGGATCGATTGCTGCGGGTTCACCAGCGAGGACCATTCCTCGATCACCTGCCCGCAATCGATGCGTACGATGCCGATCTCGGTAATGCCGTCGCCGGTGGCGGAGGTGCCGGTGGTTTCGAGATC
>JANNGY010000384.1:0-18805 GCA_031404095.1 Betaproteobacteria bacterium
GGTGATGGCCTTCGCGCAATTGACCTACCGTGAGAGCCTGCGCGATATTGAGGCCTGCCTGTCGGCGCAGACGGCCAAGCTCTATCACATGGGCTTTCGTCACGAGATCAAACGCTCGACGCTGGCTGATGCCAACGAAGCACGAAACTGGCGCGTTCATGCCGAGTTCGCTCAGTGCTTGATTCGGCAAGCGCGCAAACTCTACCTCGGTGACCGCTTCGGTATCGATTTGGAGAACACGACTTACGCACTGGACTCGACCACGATCGACCTGTGCTTGTCGCTGTTTCCATGGGCACTGTGTCGTACCACCAAGTCGGCGGTGAAGATGCACACACTGCTCGACTTGCGCGGAAACATTCCAAGCTTCATCCATATCTCCGACGGCAAGGGTAGCGATGTCAGCATGCTCGATATCCTGGCCTTTGAGGCCGGGGCGATCTACGTCATGGATCGCGGCTATCTGGACTTTGCCAGGCTTCATGTGATTCATCAGGCGCAAGCGTTCTTCGTGACTCGCGCCATGTCGAACACGCAGTTTCGGCGCGTCTATTCGGCCGCGGTGGATCGAAGCAGCGGCATCATCTGCGACCAGACCATCGCCCTTACCGGCCGCACCAGTTGCGACAACTATCCGGTGCATCTGCGTCGGATCCGATTCAAGGATCCAGACACCGGCAAGACGCTGGTGTTCTTGACCAACAACTTTTCCTTGCCGGCAGCCACCATCTGCGCGCTTTACAAGGCGCGCTGGCAGGTGGAATTGTTCTTCAAGTGGATCAAGCAGCATCTTCGTATCAAGAAGTTCTACGGCAACTCAGAGAATGCGGTGAAGTCGCAAATCTGGATTGCGGTATCGGTCTATGTCCTTATCGCGATCGTCAAAAAGCGCCTCAACCTGGACGCCCCGCTTTACACTTTGCTACAGATTTTGTCGGTCACCATTTTCGAGAAAATGCCCTTGCAGCAGGCAATTCCGCACAATAAAGGTGAAATCTCTGAATATGTTCCAAGTAACCAATTGAATTTGTTCGAGTGTTAACCGGACAGTAGTGTCTCAATCTCCCTTTTTCAAAGGGAGAAGTGCCTCGCTATCGGCTCCCATGAAATAAATACTGAGTATTCCAACAAACCCCTGGTGTTACGGACTTTTCGGCGCAGTCGCTAGACGAGTTACTGAAAGATCCAACGATCCCAAAGGTCGTGGGTCCGGCGTATGCCGAATCGGCGACATTTCAACCCGCGAATGGGCGACCTGCAGCGGGGTTTTTTTTGACTATTTTTCGCTTGCCGGATTGAGGCCGGGAGACTGGTAAACGCCACTCAACAGTGCATCCTGCGCCCCTTGTGTCAACGGTGCGTTGGCATGATTGACCAGCATCACCACAATCCAGCGGCGTCCGCCGGCGTCGAGCACATAGCCGGCCATGGCCCGGGCGTCGTTCAGGCTGCCGGACTTGATATGCGCCTGACCGGCAATCGAGTCGGACTTGCCGTTCCGGCCGCGCTTGCGAAGGGTGCCATCGACACCGACCAGCGAAAGCGACGACATGAATTCCGGCATCACACTGGATTTCCACGCCGCCTCCAGCAAATGCGCCAGCGTTGCCGCGCTGATGCGCTCAATGCGCGATAGCCCTGAACCGTTTTCCATGATCAACTCGGTAGCCGGTATGTCCTTGCGCGCCAGCCAGTCGCGGATGATTTGCGCGGAGGCGGCCGCGTTGCCGGGCTGTTTGTTGAGCTCGGCCGACAAGGTCAGGAACAACTGGCGCGCCATCACGTTGTTGGAATATTTGTTGATATCGCGAATCGCGTCCGCCAGGGGCGGCGATTCCAGCGTCGCGATAAGGCGCGCATCGGCTGGCGCCGGGGCAATCTTCACCACGCCGTTCCAGGCGCCGCCGACGTCGCGCCAGAGTCCGGCAAATACACCGCCCACGAAGCGCGCATGATCCAGCAGCGAGAGATTCCAGACACGCTCCCCGCAGCGCCGCGAAAAACTTCCAGTGAACGATACCCTCAGTCTGGTGGGTGCCGGTGCCTGTATGTCCGCGACGACGCGTTCGCGCCAGTCGCCGCAGGGTCCGTCGATCAGCTTGACGCGGTTGACGATTTCCAGTTGCGCGGGCCTCAAGTCCGGGGATATTGAGACGGACTTATCGTCCACACTGGGCAGAAAGTGAAATCGCACCGTTTTGAAATTGAGCAGCAGCGCGTCAGGGCCGACGTTATACGAGTTCAGCGGTTCGCCGTCGAACCCGCCAGGATCGTGTGGCGCGCTCTCGAAGAAACTGCGATCCAGCACCAGGTCGCCGCTGATGGTACTGAGCCCGCGTTCGCGCAGCTGGCGTAACAGCAACCAGAAGCGCTCCACCGACAGTTTCGGGTCGCCGGCGCCTTTCAGTACCAGGTCACCGGATAACGTGCCGTGCCGCAAGTTGCCGGCGATTAGCACCTCAGTCTTCCACGCGTAGGCCGGGCCAAGCAATTCCAGTGCGGCGAAGGTCGTGACTAGCTTGATGACCGACGCCGGATTCATGGCTTTGTCCGCGTTCCACGACAACGCCGCCTCCTTGGCCCCCACTTCTTTCACAACGATGCTGACGTTGTCCAGCGGGACCTGCGTTTTCGTCAATACTTCGGTCACGGCGCGTGGCAGCGCCTGCGCCAACGCGCCTCCGCTCGCGCCAGCAAGCAAGATCAGGCCGGCCATGGTGACGCCGCGCCAGGTCGTACGGCATTTCATGCGGCCGCGACCTCATCGATCGCGGCCAGGGTTTGCGTCGCCAGCCAGGAAAATTCTTCGTCGGTGACGATATACGGCGGCATGAAGTACACCGTGTTGCCGATCGGCCGCAGCAGCACGCCGCGTTTGAGCGAGGCGGCAAAAAACTTGCGTGCGAAGGCGGGTTCGCGCGTCGTCACTTCAAAGGCCCAGATCATGCCGAGGTGCCGGAAGTTCGCCACCCGCGGGTGGGCGCGAATCGCCTGCGTATGGCGCGAAAATCCCAGGGCTCGTTCGCGATTGGCGGCGATCACACCGTCACTCTCGAAGATTTCCAGCGTGGCCAGCGCCGAGCGACAGGCCAGCGCGCTGCCGGTGTAGGAATGCGAATGCAGAAAGCCGCGCGCGATGTCGTCGTCGTAAAAGGCGCTGTAAATCGCGTCGGTCGTGAGCACGCAGGACAACGGCAGGTAGCCGCCGGTGAGTCCCTTCGACAGGCACATGAAATCCGCGACGATTGCGGCCTGTTCACAGGCAAACAGGCTGCCGGTGCGGCCGAAGCCGGTCATGATTTCGTCGGCGATCAGGTGCACCTCAAAGCGGGTGCACAGTTCGCGCGCGCGCTTGAGATATGCCGCATCGTACATGCGCATGCCGGCGGCGCCCTGCACCAGCGGCTCGACGATCAGTGCCGCAATTTCGCCATGGCGCTCGGCCAGCAGGCGTTCCAGCGCGTCGATGGCCGTGGTGTCACCGGTCGGGAACGGGACGATCAGGTTGTTGTTCAGCAAGGGTCCATACGCGTCGCGAAAGATCGCCACATCCGTCACGGCCAGCGCACCAAGGGTTTCGCCGTGATAGCTGCCCTGCAGGCTGACAAATTTCTGTTTGCCGCCACGGCCCGCATTGCGCCAGTAATGAAAGCTCATCTTCAGCGCAATTTCCACCGCGCTGGCGCCATCGCTGCCATAGAAGGCGTGGCCGAGTCCGGTGAGTTTGCCGAGGCGCTCCGATAGTGCGATCACCGGTTCGTGGGTAAAGCCCGCCAGCATTGCGTGTTCAAGTTGATCGAGCTGGTCCTTGAGCGCGGCATTGATACGTGCATTGGCATGGCCGAACAAGTTCACCCACCACGATGACACCGCATCGAGATAGCGCTTGCCATCGGCATCGATCAACCACGCTCCCTCGCCCCTGACGATTGGCACGAGTGGAAAGCGCTCGTGGTGCTTCATCTGCGTGCACGGATGCCATACCGCGGCGAGCGAACGCGCGACCAGTTCTCGATTGGTGATCTGCATGATTTGAATGTAGCACCACCATCGCGCCCGCAGTCGGCTGGCAAAACACAAGCACTGGCGGGCCTTTCGGGGCATTTCCGCCTGGAAAACCGCGCCAGTGCTTGTGTTTGCCGCCGGAAAGTGGCGTGATTCACAAGTGAGCAAGCGCTGGCACCCGTCAACGACGATTGCTAGCAACACGTCGCACATCATTTCGGGCGAAATGTGCCGAACCGCATAGCGCGCGGCGTGGCGCGGGTATCAACTGGCAACATCAATCAACCGGGGAGGACTCCATGAACCTGCTGGATTTGATCGAGACCCAACTGATCGCCAACCGTCTGCCACTGGTCGCCATTTCGCTGGCGGCCGTCCCGCATACCAACACACCGACCGTGCTGACTTTGCATTGGCACGGCTTTGTGGAAGTCCGATTGAGCGATGCGTCTGCGGCCGTTGCCTTCCAGCCAGTGCCCAGTTCGGCGCTGCAAATAAACCGCCGCTGGGATCGCTTCGACGATCTCGATCATGAAGCCCTCGAAACGGCGTGGGAGCTGGGGGCCTGGAATCTGGAACGCCTCGAGGCGCGCCCGTTTTCCCGCGCCGGCGCGATGACCAGCGAAACCATCGATGGCATGCACGCTTTCGGCGCCTCGCCACTGGCGATCGACGGCGATTCACCGTTCGTGGCCGACGTGCCGGATGGCGACGAGTTGATCGAGGCGGCTGGCCGCTCCGGCTATGTGCAATGGCTGTTCCGTCCGGTGCGCGGCGGGCTATGGTCGGAGGTGGCCGACGACATTACGCTGCAACCCGGCGGATATCGCAATCCGCCTTGCCCGCTGTTAAGCGAGGCGCCGGAGCGGCGCCTGACGCCGCGCGACCGTCGCTGGGTGTACCAGTTGGGACGCACCAACAAGATTATTGATCGAAGCGCGCGCGGCGCCTGCTAGACGACGGGCGTCAGCAGGGCGCCGGTTGCCAGGAAGCGACGCAGGTTAGCCAGCGTCAGGTCCGCCATCGCCTGACGGGTTTCGTGCGTGGCGCTGCCGACGTGCGGAAGCAGGACGACATTGTCGAGCGTGAACAGCGCTTCCGGCACATGGGGCTCCTGCGCATAGACATCGAGCCCGGCCCCGGCGATGCGCCTGTTCAACAGCGCATCGACCAGCGCGGTTTCGTCGATCACCGTGCCACGCGAAATGTTGATGAGATAGCCGGTTGGCCCGAGGGCCGCGAGCACCTCGGCCGACACCAGGTGACGGGTCTCGCTGCCGCCGGCACTGGCCACCATCAGGAAGTCGGCCCACCGCGCGAGCCCGGTCAGCGTGGATTCGTAGCCAAAATCGATACCGGTGACCGGGCGGCGGTTGTGATACCGCACTTCCATGTCGAATCCGGCAGCGCGCTTGGCGATCGCCCGGCCAATGCGACCCAGTCCCAGGATGCCGAGGCGCTTGCCGCTGACGCGCGCCTGCAGCGGATACGCGCCTTTCGGCCATTCGCCACGGCGCACAAATCGATCCGAAGCGGACAGGCCGCGCGCGACATCGATCAGCAGGCCAAAGGCGATGTCGGCGACGCAGTCGTTCAACACGTCGGGGGTATTGCTGACGGCAATGCCAAGGCGTTTCGCCGCATCGATATCAATGGTGTCGTAGCCGACGCCGAAGCTGCATATGGCTTTCAGCGACGGCATCGCCGCCATCGTGGCGGCGTCGGCGCCGAAACGCGCAGAGGTGACTGCTGCGGTGAAGTCGCCACCTTGCGCGGCGAGGAACGCACGCGCATCCGGCTCGTCCGCCAGGCGATGCGCGGCGAATTCGTCGCTGAGGTTTTTTTCCAGGGCCGGCAGCAAGCGGCCGATTTGAAGGATGCCAGGATTCATGGGCGGGAACTCATTTTGTGGTTGGCGCGCGAGGATGACAAGTTATTGGGGTTTCGATTGAACCGGCAACTAAATAGTGTGATTCGCCAACACGCATCGACCTGCCCCCGCGAAGGCGGGGGTCCAAGTTTACGACGAGGCCACAGCGACGAAACTTGGGTCCCCGCCTAAGCGGGGAAAGGGCATGTTTGGAAATGCGCTTCCCACTATTTATTGGCCGAATCAAGAGAAGTTCCCCCCGGGTTAAGATCGCCATTTGGCGAGCTTGCGCAAGGCAAAGGGCTTGAAACGCCGCGTCAGTGCGCGAGCTTGGTTGTCAAACCGGCCACTCATGCTCCCGCAAAGGTATAGGCAGTCTTTACGGTCGTATAGAACTCTGCCGCGTAACGCCCTTGTTCGCGCGGCCCGTAGCTCGAACCTTTGCGCCCGCCGAATGGAACGTGATAATCGACCCCGGCGGTCGGGACATTGACCATCACCATGCCCGCCGCGGCATGGCGCTTGAAATGCGCGGCGGTTTTCAGCGAGGTGGTGCAGATGCCGGCGGAGAGGCCGAATTCGGTATCGTTGGCCATGTGCAGTGCCTCATCGTAGTCCGCAGCCCGCGACACACTCACGACCGGGCCGAAGATTTCCTCGCGGTTGATGCGCATCGCGGATGTTGTCCCGGTGAACAACGCCGGCGACAGATAATAGCCGGGCGTGCCCCGCTCGAGGCGCTCGCCGCCGCACAGCAGGTTCGCGCCTTCGTTTTTGCCGATCTCGATGTAGCGAAGGTCCTGGTCGAGCTGGCTTTGATCGACGACCGGGCCGATCTGCGTTTCCTTCGCGCGCGCGTCGCCCACCACCAGCGCCCGGGTGCGCGCAGCCAGCGCCTCGACAAACCGGTCGTGAATGCCGGCGGTGGCGATGATGCGGCTCGATGCCGTACAGCGCTGCCCGGTGGAATAAAAGCCACCCTGCACCGCGCATTCGACGGCGAGCGCGAGGTCGGCATCGTCCATCACCACCAGCGGGTTCTTGCCGCCCATCTCGAGCTGCATTTTGGCATGGCGTTTCAGGGCGGAATCCGCCACACGCTGGCCGGTGGCCACGGAACCGGTGAAAGTGATGGCATCGACGTCGGCGTGGTCGAGCAGGACCTGGCCGACACTGCTGCCGCGCCCCATCACCAGGTTGAATACGCCGGGCGGCAAACCGCTGCGGCTGGCGATTTCGGCAATGGCCCATGAACAACCGGGCACCAGGTCCGCCGGCTTCATCACCACGCAATTGCCGTAGGCCAGTGCCGGCGCGATCTTCCATGCCGGAATGGCGATGGGAAAGTTCCATGGCGTGATGATTGCCACCACGCCGACCGGCTCGCGGGTGATTTCGACGTCGAGCCCCGGCCGGATGGAGGCCAGCTTTTCACCGGGGATGCGCAGCGCCTCACCGGCAAAGAACTTGAAAATCTGCCCGGCACGTCCCGCCTCGCCGATGCCTTCGGCCAAGGTCTTGCCTTCTTCACGGGCCAGCAAATCGCCGAGCTCCGCCTTGCGGGCGAGGATTTCGCTGCCGATGAAATCGAGCGCGTCGAAACGCTGCTGCGGCGTCGATAGTGACCACTTGCCGAATGCGGCTCGCGCCGCAGTGACGGCGGCGGACGCCTGGGCGGCATCAGCCTGGGCATAGTCGCCGATGATATCGTTGGTATCGGAAGGGTTGACGTTTGCCTTGGCGGTGTCTCCTTCCGTCCATTCGCCGCCGATCCAGTTGCGATGCAGTTTCATGTTCTCGTTGATCCTGGTGTCTGAATATCTGGTCAAGGCAGTATAACGCCGGCCAATATTGGGCCCTGAAGGACACGAATGCACGCTTGCCCGGCGTACCGAACGAACGCGGCGCGGGCGTGAATTACGACTTATTGGGGGCTCCGGACTTGAAATCCCACCACTTCGGCATTATTATTAGCACTCCATTGGGTTGAGTGCTAACAAATAGTCGCTCCCCTGAAGTTTCCGCCAGCGAAATTGGCTGGTTTTCATGTAAATCAATGAGTTAAACAAGGAGTGAGCTATGAAACTGCGTCCTTTGCACGATCGTGTGATCGTCAAGCGTTTGGAAGAAGAGCGTAAAACCGCATCCGGGATCGTGATTCCCGACACCGCCGCGGAAAAACCGGACCAGGGTGAAGTGCTGGCCGTTGGGCCTGGCAAGAAGAATGAAGACGGCAAGCTTTTCCCGGTCGACGTCAAAGTCGGCGACAAAGTCCTGTTCGGCAAATATTCCGGCAGTACCGTCAGGGTTGATGGCGATGAGCTGCTGGTCATGCGTGAAGAAGACATCATGGCCGTCGTGGCGTAATAAAGCGGCGTCTTTCGTTCCAATGCGGCGTTGCTCGAAAAATATCTAGCTCGTGTACTTCATGTACACGTCGCGTCGAAATTTTTCTCGCGCCTTGCCTTGAAACGAAATACTTGCTTTCTTATCGCCCCGATTCCGCAAGAATTTCCCGTTCCAATTTTTGATACGAGGTAACAATCATGGCATCTAAAGAAGTCAAATTCGGCGGCGACGCGCGCGTCCGCATGGTTCACGGCGTGAACGTTCTCGCCAATGCAGTCAAAGTCACCCTGGGCCCGAAGGGCCGCAACGTGGTGCTCGAGCGCTCTTTCGGCGCCCCCACCATCACCAAGGACGGCGTATCGGTCGCCAAGGAAATCGAACTGAAGGACAAGTTCGAGAACATGGGCGCGCAGATGGTCAAGGAAGTTGCTTCCAAGACCTCCGATGTGGCCGGTGACGGCACCACCACCGCCACCGTGCTGGCACAAGCCATCGTCGTCGAAGGCATGAAGTACGTTGCCGCCGGCATGAACCCGATGGACCTGAAGCGCGGCATCGACAAGGCAGTCATCGCCATCGTCGCCGAGCTGAAGAAAATCTCCAAGCCGACCACCACCAACAAGGAAATCGCTCAGGTTGGTTCGATCTCGGCCAACTCGGATGAGAACATCGGCAAGATCATTGCCGACGCGATGGAAAAAGTCGGCAAGGAAGGCGTCATCACCGTTGAGGACGGCAAGTCGCTGGAAAACGAACTCGACATCGTTGAAGGCATGCAGTTTGATCGCGGCTACCTGTCGCCCTACTTCATCAACAATCCGGACAAGCAAGTTTCGTTGCTGGAAGAGCCGTTCATCCTGCTTCACGACAAGAAAGTCTCCAACATTCGTGACCTGCTGCCGGTATTGGAACAAGTCGCGAAGGCCGGCCGTCCGCTGCTGATCATCGCTGAAGATGTCGATGGCGAAGCGTTGGCCACCCTGGTGGTGAACAACCTGCGTGGCATCCTCAAGACCACCGCCGTCAAGGCGCCGGGCTTTGGTGATCGTCGCAAAGCCATGCTAGAAGATATCGCCATCCTGACAGGCGGTACCGTGATCGCCGAAGAACTCGGCCTGAAACTCGAGAACGTGACCCTGAAGGACCTGGGCCGCGCCAAGAAGATCGAAGTCGGCAAGGAAAACACCACCATCATCGACGGCGCCGGTGACGAAGAAGCCATCAAGGCTCGCGTTGCGACCGTTCGCAAGCAAATCGACGACGCGACCAGCGACTACGACAAAGAAAAACTGCAAGAGCGCGTGGCCAAGCTGGCCGGCGGTGTTGCTGTGATCAAGGTCGGTGCTGCCACCGAAGTCGAAATGAAGGAAAAGAAAGCCCGCGTGGAAGATGCACTGCACGCCACTCGCGCTGCCGTTGAAGAAGGTATCGTGGCTGGTGGCGGCGTCGCATTCCTCCGTGCCCGCGCCAATGCCGGCAAGATCAAGGGTGACAACGCCGAACAGGACGCCGGTATCAAGATCATCATGCGCGCCCTCGAAGAGCCGCTGCGCATGATCGCGCAAAACGCCGGTGACGAGCCGTCTGTCGTCGTCAACAAAGTGGTTGAAGGCAAAGGTAACTTTGGCTACAACGCGGCGAATGGTGAGTACGGTGATCTGGTCGAGATGGGTGTTCTCGATCCGACCAAGGTAACGCGTTATGCATTGCAAAACGCCGCTTCGGTCGCGTCGCTGATGCTGACGACCGATGCCATGGTGGCCGAACTGCCGAAGGAAGAATCCGGTGGTGGTGGCATGGGTGGTGGCGGGATGGGTGGGATGGGCGGCATGGGCGGCATGGACATGTAAAGTAATTCGGTGAAAAGTAAAAACCTACTTTTCACCGGCCCAAGCAAGTGAAAATCGCAGGCGGAGCCTGACGATTTTCGAACGCAACACCAACAAAAGCCGGGGAAACCCGGCTTTTGTTTTTTGGGCCATCGCGTAAGATAGGCAGATGACACAGATACTCGTGGTCGAGGACGATGCGGTGATGCGCGAATTCATTTCGCGCAGCCTCGCGTCACGCGGCTATGAAACGTCAATGGCTCGTAGCGGCGCGGATGCGTTGCAGCAAATCCGCGCCAGGTCGACGGCCGTTGTCATTACCGACATCCGCATGCCGGGCATGGACGGTTTCAGTTTTGCGCATGCCCTGAGGCTCGATCCCGCCATCGGGCAGCCGGAAATCATTTTCGTATCCAGCCTTGACGACCGCGATCAATATCGCCAGGCAATGCATGTAGGCGCCGCGGATTTTCTGGTCAAGCCCTTCAAGCCGCAGGAAATTGCCGATGCGGTCGCGCGCTGCATCGAAGCCCGCGCCGCGCGCCGGGCTGCGGCAAGTCCGCTCGACGAAATTGGTCAGGAAAACGTACCGCGCATCCCGGGCTACGAGATCATCCAGAAACTCGGTGAGGGCGCCGCCTCACTCGTCTTCCTGGCCACCCATCTCGTCAGCCGGGAACAGCATGCCCTGAAGATACTCAAGCTTGTCGGACTGGATACGTCGACGCAGGAAGCCATCAACCGCTTCATGGCCGAGTACGACATGCTTTCGCAGCTTTCCCATCCGCATGTCGCCCGCGTCTATGAACACGGCATCGGTGATCGCTGCCTGTTCATCGGCATGGAACATTTGCCGGGCGGCGATCTGCGCCTCGATATCGAGGCGGGCATGGCGCCGCAGCAGGCGCAAAAGCGCGCCGCGGAAGTCGCTTCCGCCTTGGCGGCCATTCATGCCGGGGGCATTATTCACCGCGATCTGAAACCCGCCAACATCCTGATGCGCATGACTGGGGAGGCGGTGATCGCCGACTTTGGTATCGCCAAGCAACTCGGCTCGGCGCTTTCATTGACGCGTCACGACATGGCGGTCGGTACGCCGTATTACATGAGCCCCGAACAGGCCCGTGGCAGCAACGTCGGCCCTCACAGCGACATATATGCGCTCGGCGTGCTCTTCTTCGAGATGCTGACGGGTTGCCGTCCTTACGAAGCCAACACGCCGAATGAACTGATGGGCAAGCACTTGCATGCGCCGATTCCGCTGCTGCCGACGCGTGTCGCCAATTTCCAGCCGGTGATCGACAGGCTGATGGCCAAGAGCGTTGCTGACCGGTATTCCAATGCCGACGCGGCGGGCGAAGCGATTCTATCCGTGGCCGAATAGCTACGCCACCATCGCGCGCTCATGGTCGAGCAGCCACTGCTTGCGGGCCAGACCGCCGCCATAGCCGGTGAGACTGCCATCCGAGCCAATGACCCGATGGCAGGGAATGATGATGCCGCGAAAATTGTCGCCGTTGGCGCGCGCGACGGCGCGCACCGCATTTGGCTCGCCGATGCTACGGGCGACAGCGGCATACGAACGCGTTTCACCCGCCGGGATTTGCAGGAGCTCACTCCAAACGCGCCGCTGGAAGTCGGTGCCCCGAGGCGCGAGCGGGAGTGTGAAGACTTTCCGTTGCCCCGAAAAATACTCGTTGATCTCTCGTTCCGCCTGGTCCAGAACCGGATGGCTACCGGGCACAATGGCAAATTTGGTTCGCGCCCGCAGCCGGATGATTTCACGTTCCAGTCCACGCCGGTCGACCCAGTCGAAAACGTACAGGCCGTCGTCATCGGCCAGCGCCAGAATGGCTCCCAGCGGCGAATCGATCCACTTCGACAGCAGGCAGTGAACGCCGCTGGATTTTGAGGGTGCGGTGCCGAACAGCTTGCCAAACGCCTCGCGAAATCCACTTGACGATTCAAATCCATGATCCAGTTGTGTATCCAGCACGTTTATTCCCTTTCTGACCGCTGCCAGCGCGGAACCCATGCGCCGTGCCCGTTGATAGGCCTGAAACGTCATGCCGAAAAAACGCTGGAATTGACGCCTGGCGGTTGACGGGTCGATTCCCATATTGATCAGGTCACGTTCGCGCAGCCGCTCGGCGGGCCGCGTTTCAATTTGCTTGCGAAGCTTCTCGACCAGCGTCGGCACTCCGCCGGTTGTCTGCATCGGCTTGCACCGCAGGCAGGGCCGAAATCCCGCATGCAGCGCCTCCACTTTTCCGGGAAAGAATTCAACGTTCTTGCGGAGCGGCTTGCGTGCCGAACAAATCGGTCGGCAGAAAATCCCGGTGGTTTTGACGCCAAGAAAGAAAATGCCTTCGTAGGACGAATCCCGGCCCTGCAGTGCGCGCCAGAACTCTTCTTCCCGGTCTGTAAAGTTTTTGCGATTCATGGCGCCAATTGTATGCGCCGCAATTCACCAATGCTGCCGATTTTCAGGCAGCAATTTTTCCCCTGTGATTAAATATTCTCCGGCCGCATCGTCCGCGCTTAGCCATCGAGCAGGCCAATTCACTCACGATAACCATCGAACTTTGGAGACCACATGAAAAAAGTCATTGCCGTTGCCGCCGCACTGTTGATTGGTGTGTCCGGCGCTGCCTATGCGCAAAAACAGGATGCACCGAAACCGGCGGCCGCGCCCGCCGCCAAGGCCGAGGCCAAGCCTGATGCCGCTCCCGCGGGCGAGGCGAAGAAAGAGCCAATGGACATCAACACGGCGACGGAAAAGGAACTGGCCGGCTTGCCGAAAATCGGCGAAGCACGCGCCAAAGCCATCGTCAAAGGCCGTCCTTACAACGGCAAGGATGACCTGATCAACAAGAAAGTGATCCCGCAGGACGCCTATGACGCGATCAAGGACATGATTGTCGCGAAGCACGCCAAGAAAGAGGAGCCGAAAAAAGACGAAAAGAAGAAGTAATCGTCTCGCTTCCGGGGCGCTTCAACCATCAGGGCGGCGATGCTGCCCTGATTTGTTTCACGCGTCGGACATTCATCCGTTGTAACAGACGGTATGCCGGCAGGGTCAACGACACGATGACAAGTACCCTCGCGACGTGGGCCGCGGTCACCAACGCGACCCCGAGCGGCAGCGTGCGTGCGGTGATCGACATTTCTGCGATCCCGCCTGGCGCGGCCGCCACCAGCATTGCGGCATGGCCAAGTACTTGCCCGGCGACAGCCGGCGTGAAATCAGCCCCAACGTGACGGCTATGAACAATTGTGGCATTTCACGCCAAAGAGGCGGCGCCGCAAGACGAGCGCCGCTGAAGTGGCAGAGGGCCATCGCCACCAGCGGCCCGATCATCCACGACAACGGAGTTTTCAGCCATGCGCAAAGCGCGCCGCCAAACGCGGAGACCGAGAGGCCAAGGATGATATTGCGAGAGTTAGCCAAGGATTGGAATTATGAGAGGTTGTCGCTATAATAGCGGGCTTGTCGCAACCGGTTTCCATGCAAATAATAGCGGCGCTTTTGAGGGTATGTAAGTAACTTGGCCTGGTAGCTCAGTCGGTAGAGCAGAGGACTGAAAATCCTTGTGTCGGTGGTTCGATTCCGCCCCAGGCCACCAAAAAAAGCTAAGCGCCCCCTTCGCGGGGCGCTTTGTCTTTTCTTTGCCTGCGGAGAAAGGCCGCCTTGGTCCTCCCGCTAGCGGACGCGCGCGCTGGTGCAGGCATCGTCTTGCGGGAACTTGATGCAGATCCGGCTTGGCCTCAATGACGCAATTGCGTACCGGCCAATATCCGGCATTACAAGCCAGTTCCGGCGTATCCGCCACCCTTCCGCTTGCAAAGCAAGGGCATCCTCTGATTAACATCAAACGAGTGCCACAAGCACTTTGCTATAATTTTAGGTTGCTGCATCGTCTGCTTTCCTCCCCACTTGATTCATTCCCTAGGATTTCCCATGGCCAAAATCAAAGTCAAGAACCCCATCGTTGAAATGGACGGCGATGAAATGACCCGAATCATCTGGCAGATGATTCGCGAAAAACTGATCCTTCCTTATCTTGACGTCGATCTCAAGTATTTTGACCTGGGCATGGAACATCGCGACGCGACCGATGACAAGGTGACCATCGATTCTGCCATGGCGACCAAGCAGTACGGTGTCGCGGTGAAATGCGCGACCATCACGCCCGATGAGGCACGGGTGAAAGAATTCAATCTGAAGCAGATGTGGAAGAGCCCGAACGGCACGATTCGCAATATTCTCGATGGCACGATTTTCCGCGAGCCGATCATCTGCAAAAACGTGCCGCGATTGGTCAGTCATTGGGACAAGCCGGTGGTCGTGGCGCGCCACGGATTCGGCGACCAGTATCGTGCTACCGATATGCAGTTTCCGGGTGCGGGCACCCTGACGATGACCTTCAAGCCGGCGGACGGCGGTGCGGCGATCGAACGCGAAGTATTCAAGGCGCCCGGCGCCGGCATCGCCATGGCGATGTACAACCTGGACGACTCCATCAAGGGTTTCGCCCGCGCTTGCTTCACCTATGGCCTGGAACGCAACTACGCGGTCTATCTCTCCACCAAGAACACCATCCTGAAGGTTTACGATGGGCGCTTCAAGAATCTCTTCCAGGAGATCTTCGATGCGGAATTCGCGGCCAAGTACGACGCGGCCAAGCTGACGTATGAACACCGCCTGATCGACGACATGGTCGCTTCCAACCTGAAGTGGACTGGCGGCTACCTGTGGGCGTGCAAGAACTATGACGGAGACGTTCAGTCCGACACTGTTGCGCAGGGCTACGGATCGCTTGGGTTGATGACCTCTGTGCTGATGTCGCCGGACGGCAAGACCGTTGAGGCCGAAGCCGCGCATGGCACGGTGACTCGCCACTACCGGATGCACCAACAGGGCAAGCCGACGTCAACCAATCCAATCGCGTCGATCTACGCCTGGACGCGCGGCCTGATCTTTCGCGGCAAGATGGACGGTACGCCAGACGTGGTGAATTTTGCCGAGACACTGGAGAAAGTGTGCGTCGATGTGGTCGAGTCCGGTCGCATGACCAAGGACCTGGCCATTCTGATCCGGCCGGATCACCCGTATCTGAGCACGGAAGAATTCCTCGGTGCCGTCGACGCGGAATTGAAGATCCGCATGCAGTAGCTTTTTCGCTGGTCCGATAGGTCCTGGAACGGCTTTGCGGGCTTCTCCGCAGGGCCGTTTTTGTTGGAATGAGGAGCTGGCCGAAACTTTTCAAGCTTGGCCGGTTCCAACGGGTCAGAATTTCGTCAACCCCGAAAGATAGTGACCTCCATGAAGAAACCATTGTTGGCTGTATTGGTGATTTCGCTTTCGCTCATTACCCCGCAGGCGTTCGGTGCCGCGACGGTAGGCAAAGTGGCGCCTGATTTCTCGCTCAGCGACCTAAACGGCAAATCGGTCCGATTGGCAGACTTCAGGGGCAGGCATGTGGTGCTGGAATGGCACAATCCGCATTGTCCGTTTGTCGTCAAGCATTACGACAGCGGCAATATGCCGGACCTTCAGCGCAAATACGATGCCGATGACACCGTGTGGTTGTCCATCAATTCAACTCACCCCGGTCATCAGGACTACATGAGCGGCGACAAACTACAGAGTTACCTCGCCGAAAAAAAGGCCTCACCCGACGCTTACATGATCGACGCCGATGGCAAGGTCGGTACGGAATATGCTGCCAAGACCACGCCGCATATGTATGTGATCAATCCGGCGGGCACGCTGGTCTACGCCGGCGCGATAGATGACAAGCGCTCCACCCGCCTGGAAGACGTCAAGACGGCCAGAAACTATCTGGTTGCCGCCGTCGAGGAATCAAAGGCCGGAAAAGCCGTCTCGATTGCCAGTACTTCGCCTTACGGATGCAGCGTCAAGTATCGCTGAGGCTGGAATTGGCGCAAAGCTAGTACCCGACCGGCATGTTTTCGTTGAGTATGGTGATCGATTTGCGCTGTACCGCAATGTAGCCCTGGTCGGTCAGTGCCTTCAACGTACGATTGACCATTTCGCGCGAAGCGCCAACCATGCCCGCCAGGTCCTTTTGCGTGAACGGTTCGCCGACCACCCGGTGGCCATTGGACATAATGGCCAGTTCCAGCAGCGTGCGAGAAACACGGCTGGAAATATTCATCAGCGCGAGTGTACCGATTTGGCGATCCGCGTGACGCAGGCGGGCGGCCATCGTCGCCATCATCTTGCGGGCAATGTCTGGCGATTGTTCGAGGACTCGGGAAAAGGTTTCATAAGACAGCGTCTGCATATGAGTGCGCTCAAGCGCCGCCACGTTTGCCGTGCGCGGCTCCTGATCAAACAGCGAAATTTCGCCGAAAAAATCTCCGGCGCCCAACGTGCTGACGATCACTTCACGATGGGTATCAGGCTCGTCGCTCATATAAACCTTCACCTGCCCGGCAATGATGATGAAGATCGTTTCGGCGACTTCGCCCTCGCGCAGGATCACTTCGCCTTTCTCCGCGGTGCGCATGGTCATGTGGGCACCTACGCTGTCGAGCTGCGCGGGCGAGAGGTTGTTGAATAGCGGGATGACGTTAAGCACGGGGCTCCTGGCGACTTGTTCTGCTGAAATGTCAGCTATACCGCTCAGTATGAAACAGGTAAAACAGCCGGACTATGAATTCCCGCACACTCTACACCGCGCGACAACTTCAGTGAGGCAGCCGGCAGACTCACATAGGCTGTCGAAATGCGGCCTTGTCCGGCAAATTGCATCGCGGCTATTCCGCCCGGCGGCCGGCCTGGCGAGTAATCAACCCGGAGCAGTCAGCCAGCGTGCGGCAATCTGCTTGATGATATGCAGCCGCAGATGAAAGAAATGATCGGCTCCCGGCACCACCACCACCGGGATGTCTCGAGGGCGCGCCCAGTCGAGCGATTCACCCAACGGCACGGTTTCGTCTTTTTCGCCATGGATGACCAGCACGCGTCCGGCAATTCCGGCGACTCGCGACGCATCCTGTTTATCTGCCAGACGGCGAAAGGCTGGCGCGATCAGGATCACTTCGCTGGCGTCGACACTTTCGCTGGCGGCAAATGCGACCGCGCCGCCAAAGGAAAATCCCGACAACCACAGGGGCAGGCCGGGGTTGAGTGCGCGCGCCTGTTCGATTACTTTCAACATGTCGCCGGTTTCACCCTGGCCGTTATCATGCGCACCTTCGGACTTCCCGACGCCGCGAAAATTAAATCGCCACGTGGCAGCGCCGGCATCGGCGAACACACGGGCGACGCTGGTGACTACCTTGTTGTCCATGCTGCCGCCGAACAAGGGATGCGGGTGGGCGACTACCGCGACGGCGCGCGGCGGTCCGGCAGCAGGCAGATGCGCCACCGCCTCGATGGCGCCCGCGTTACCGGTAATCAGCAGTTTCGTTGCGCTCTCGGGTCTGCCCATTGCGAACAGGGCCGCTAGATTTTCAGCCGTTCGACCACGCGGCCATTCTGCAGATGTTCGGAGATAATCTCGTCGATGTCATTGTTGTCGACGTACGTGTACCAGATGTCATCGGGATAGACGACCATCACCGGCCCCTCAGAACAGCGGTCGAGACAGCCGGATGTATTGATGCGCACTTTTCCCGGTCCGTTCATATTAAGCCTTTTGATGCAGTCCTTGGCGTAGCCGCGGACACCTTCGGCGTCGTGCTGATTGCAGAATTCGCGACCGTCATCGCGTTCATTCACGCAGAAAAATACGTGATGCTGGTAATAACCCATCAAAATAACTCCCGTTGAAAGCCGGCATTGTCCATCATGCCTCGCGGTGCCTCACAAAAATCCACGCGACCAGGAGAAAAGCAAGTAGCGGCCAGATTTCGTGCAACCAGCGCGTCAAACTGGCAAAGTTGGTCAAATGTCCGTGCGGCCAGTTTAACAGTCGCAGCGTTTCATCGAAGGCGCCGTAAACGCTGGCCATTTTTGCCATCAGTCCCCCGGCGAAAATAAAAAGGGTGGTGCAGAAGGCGCGCCAGCGATAGCCGATTCGCGAGAAATAGCCAAATAGCGCCAGCCCGGCGCTGAGCCCGATGACGGTCGCGGGAGCCATCCAGCCGACCATTTGCGGCGCCTTCAGCATCAGAGACGCGGTGGAAACCTTGGTGAAAAAGCCGAGTGCCAGAATCAACAACACACTCACCATGACCCGTTTGCCGGGATGCAGCAACAGCGACAGGAAAAGGGCGAACCCGCATACATTCAGGGTGATTCCAACCGATTGAGGCAACAGGATGAGCGGATCGTATGGCGTCTGCGCGGCTGCTGCGTCGAATGGGTTCGCGATGTGGCCAGCCTCAAAGAAAGGAATGACCGGGTTCAATTGTGCGAAGAACCAAAGCCCCAGGAGAAGCAATCCCCAACTGCTTTCGTCACCGCGGGTGAAGTGGCGATGACGCCAGCGCAGGATCGCCGCCAGCAACGAACGCCCCCAGCGGCTCACCAGTGCGCTGGCGCCAATGAATGTGCCCGCCGTATTCGCGATCAAATCTGCCGGCGACGCGACCCGTACCGGCAGCATGGTCTGCAGGCTTTCCATGATGGCCGACAGCAGGAAGCCCATGAGTACGGCCCGAAGCAGCACCGTTCGGGAACCATGAGTCCGGTCGCGGCCACGGAGATCGCGCATTTGCGCCGCAGCAACCATGCCGCCAAGCGGCAGGTAAGCGAGCAAATTCAGGAAAAAATCAA
>JANNGY010000385.1:0-3128 GCA_031404095.1 Betaproteobacteria bacterium
GTGCATCTCGCCGACGAGGCCCACCGGCTGGATCGTGCGCGCGACGCGGTTGCAGCGGCAGGATTCCGTGACCCCCTGGTGCAGACCGTCGACAGCTCCAAGGAGATAATGGTCCGTGTGATGCCCAAGGCAAACGAGGACATGAACCACGTTTCTGCGCGCATTGTCGAGGCATTGAAAACCGTGGATGCAGGTGCGGAGTGACAATACCGCGCGCAAACAGGCGGAAGAGGCGTTGCTGAAAGCGGGCGCGTTGCAGAGCGCCATTTTCAATAGCGCCAACTTTTCATCGATCGCCACCGATGCCAAGGGAGTTATCCAGATTTTCAACGTCGGCGCCGAGCGCATGCTGGGCTACACCGCGGCCGAGGTGATGAACAAGATCACGCCGGCCGATATTTCGGACCCGCAGGAAGTGATTGCCCGCGCCAAGGCGCTCAGTGCCGAACTGGGCACGCCAATCACGCCAGGGTTTGAGGCGCTGGTGTTCAAGGCCTCGCGCGGGATCGAGGATATTTACGAGCTGACTTATTTTCGGAAAGACGGCAGCCGCTTCCCGGCGGTGGTGTCCGTCACCGCGCTGCGTGATGCGCAGGACGCGATCATCGGCTACCTGCTGATCGGCACCGACAATACCGCGCGCAAGCTGGTGGAAGCCGAGCAGAAAAAGCTCGACCAGCGCCTGCGCGACCAGCAGTTCTACACCCGCTCGCTGATCGAATCGAACATTGACGCGATCATGACCACCGACCCCGCCGGCATCATCACCGACCTGAACAAGCAGATGGAAGCGCTCACCGGCTGCACCCGCGATGAACTGATCGGCGCGCCGTTCAAGGACTATTTCACCGACCCGGAGCGGGCCGAGGCGGCCATCAAGCAGGTGCTGAGCGAAAAGAAAGTGACGGACTATGAACTGACCGCGCGCGCGTTGGATGGCAAGCAGACGGTGGTGTCCTTCAACGCCACCACCTTTTACGATCGTGGCCGGAATTTGCAGGGCGTATTCGCCGCCGCGCGAGACGTGACCGAGGGCAAGCGCGTGGAAGCGGAGCTGCAGCAGGCCACGGCGATGGCCGAAACCGCGAGCCAGGCGAAATCCGATTTCCTCGCCAGCATGAGCCACGAAATCCGCACGCCGATGAACGCGATCATCGGCATCGCCGACCTGCTCGCCAAGACTTCCCTCACCACGGAACAGAACAAGTATGTGCAGATCTTTCGCCGCGCCGGCGACAACCTGCTGAACCTCATTAACGACATCCTCGATCTCTCCAAGGTGGAAGCCTCGCAGCTGGAGCTGGAGCACACCGGGTTCTCGGTGAATGACCTGCTGGAAAAAGTGCGCGAGATGGTGGCGGTGAAGGCGTTCGAGAAAAATCTCACGCTGGTGTGCGAGATCGCCCCCGATGTCCCCACCGACCTGGTCGGCGATCCGACCCGCCTGCGGCAGGTGCTGCTGAATTTGCTCGGCAACGCCATCAAGTTCACCGAATCCGGCGAGGTCTCGTTGCGCGTGACGCTTGATGCGGCGCCGGCCACGCCGGGCACGCTGCGCTTCACCATTTCCGATACCGGCATCGGCATCGCCAGCGAAAAGCTGGGCGACGTGTTCGAGCGATTCACCCAGGCCGATTCGTCGACCACGCGCCGCTACGGCGGCTCCGGGCTGGGGCTCACCATTTCGAAGCGGCTGGTGGAATTGATGGGCGGGCGCATCTTTGTCGAAAGCGAAGTCAGCAAGGGCAGCGTGTTTTCATTCATCGTGCCGCTGGAGATCCGCGCACTGGCCGCGCGCCGGGCGGCGGTGCCGGATGACTCCGGCCAACATCCGCCGCTGCAGGCGCTGCAAATCCTGCTGGTCGAGGATTCGCCCGATAACCGCACCATCACCATCGCCTACCTGCGCGACGCGCCCTACCACGTCGAGACCGCCGAAAATGGCGCGGTCGCTTTTGACAAATTCGTTGCCGGCCACTTCGATCTGGTGCTGATGGACCGGCAGATGCCGGTGATGGACGGCCTCACCGCCACACGTGCAATACGGGCGTGGGAACAGGAACATCAGCGTCCGCCGACGCCGATACTGGCCTTGACCGCCTCCGCCCTGAAAGGCGACCAGGAAAAATGCATGGCCGCCGGCTGCACTGCCTACCTGACCAAACCGATCAAGCAGGAAGTGCTGCTGCAGGCGATCAAGGAACACTCCAAGTCCTTGTCGCCATCGTCAAGGAATGGCGGCAACGGCCATGACAAGATCCTGGTGCACGCCGATCCCAAATTCGCTGACCTGATTCCCGGCTTCCTGCAAAACCGCCGCCTCGATGTGATCACCATGCTCGGCGCGCTGGACCTCGGCGATTTCGCGACGGTGGAAAGTCTCGGCCACGGTATGAAAGGCGCGGGCGGGAGTTACGGGTTTGATGCGATCACCGATATCGGTACCGGATTAGAGCAAGCGGCCATCAGCGCCGACAACGACGCCTCGCGCATGTGGGTGGGGGAACTGACGTTCTATCTGGATCGGGTAGAGGTAGTGGCGTAGGCGGTAAATGGTTGTAGGGTGCGCACCGCGCACACTACCGGCGGCATCGGTGCGCAATGCGCATGCCGCCATCGGTATTGGTGCGCAATGCGCACCCTACGGCGTCGTCCCAGCGCAGGCTGGGACCCAGTCCTGCCAACCTCACTTTGACATGATCTAATTGATCAAATTGAAACAATTAAATTGAGCAGTACCACCATTGGTCGGTGCGCATTGCGCACCCTACGGCGTCGTCCCAGCCCCCTCACCGCAACTGCGTCCTCGCCAGACACGCCCGTACCCTCGACGTCAGCTGTGGAATCGAGAACGGCTTCGTCACGTAATCCGTCACCCCCGCCTCAAATCCGGCCCGGGTGCTCGGCTCGTCGCTCATGCTGGTCAGCATCAGCACCGGCAGGTTTTGCGTCTTCGGATTCGCTCGCAGCGTGTTCATGACCGCGATGCCATCCATGCCGGTCATCTTGTAATCCAGCACCAGCAGGTCGGGCATGTATTCCTCGATCCGCTTCAGCGCCTCGGCGCCGCTGGAGGCTTTGCTGACGGTGTAATGATCCTGCTCCAGCGCGCGCACGATCAGCATGAG
>JANNGY010000386.1:0-3839 GCA_031404095.1 Betaproteobacteria bacterium
TCGCTTAGGTACCGTTCGCCCTTAGTTTGTCGAAGTGTCTTTGTGCGGTGATACCCTTCGACAAGACCAGGGCGAACGGATCAAGTTGGCTAACCGAACAGTATTGGGTATGGTGGAGGCGCGACGAAAGCGCCACGATCCGGCAGGCAAACATGGCGATGACTCACGCCGTCAATCGACGGGAGATTGGCTGATCTTGCGGCTTAGCGCAGCATAGTTTGGATCGGACTGGCGCGGCATGTCGGGCGGCAGGAGCGCAGCCAGCAGGGCCAGTTGTTTCTTCGCCTTGGTCTGGTCGCCGTTGCGCCAGTAGGCAATGGCGAGGTAACGGTGGACCTCCTCAAATCCGGTGGTCAGCGCCTCGGCACGTTCAAACGCGCTGACGGCGCGGGCGTATTGACCATCGCGCAGATGGCCGGCGCCGACGCCCAGCCAGTAATACGGGTTCTTTTCCTGCCGCGCCAGCAGCAGGTCCGCGTACCGTGCTGCCTCGGCGTCCCGGCCGTCGGCGATCAACAATTGATGCATGGAACGCACCGGCGTGACGTCATCGCCGTCGAGGGCGATGGCGTGAAGCAGCAACTGCTCGGCGCTGCCGGTGAATCCGCTGCGTTTATACAGTTGCGCGAGATTGCCGTAACTCGGGGCATAGCCCGGATCGGCGATAATCGCCGCCTTGAACCAGGCATAAGCCAGGACCAGGTTATCCGCGGCAAAGTGGTCGGCGGCAATGTTGTTGTAATAGCGCGCCAGCACGCTGGCTTCTGATAACACCAATCCCGGACGCAGCCAGCCGGCCTGCGGTTCAAAATCAATAATCACATTGCCCGAGGTCATGGTGCCGTTATTCAGGTGCAGGCGTGCCTCGTTGCGGATCAGGACATTGACATGGCGCTCGACGAAATCGAGGTTGCCGCGCCGATTGAAATTCTGCGGCACCTGCACTTCCTGCAACTGCACCGGCAGGTTCAGCGCTCTTGCCATCGAATACGCCAGCACGCTCAGGGAAAGGCAATTGCCGCTGCGCGACCGCCAGGTTTCGGCGGCGATGCGGGACTGGTTGCCCACGTAGGGAAACGCCTTGAGCTCGGGCCCGAACAGCAGCGTCAACAGGTAATCCACGCGTTTCTGCGCGCCGGCCTCTTTCATGCCGGAGCTTTTGATCATCGACTCGAGTCCCGCCTCCAGCGCAAACAGCGCCGGCCTGCCGACTGAAACGCGTGCCGGCTCCCAGGCGAATGCCTGGTCGCGCCACAATTGATGCTCGGGCATGGCGGCGACCGGCGCAAGCGGTGTCGTGGCACATCCCGACAGTGCCAGCAGACAACCCGCGATGGTCAGCGCTTTCAGCATGACAGCCCCCCGACAGCGTCAAGAAACACTCAAGGCAATGTTATCCCAATGCGGCCAATGGCATTGGGTTGCGCATTTGGACGCATGGTGGGATGCGATAGCGCGGACATCGTTCCGCGCGGCCGCATTGCCGCTATGCGTTTGCTTGATCGTAAACGTAAACGCAGGCGCCGGCCATTGTCGACGGCGATTGTTGCCCGAATGCACTTCGGCGATACTGGCGCATCACAAAGAACTCAACGGGGGAATCGCCATGCTGCAGCAAGGTCTGATCATGGATTGCCAGTTGCTGATTTCATCGGTCATCCGCCACGCCGATCAGCAGCACGGCGAGGTGGAAGTGGCCTCCCGGGAAACCCACGGTCCGCTGTTTCGATATACCTGGGCCGACTGTGCCGCGCGCGCCCGCCGCCTGGCCAACGCCCTGCACGCGCTGGGTTTGCAGGGCGGCGATTGCGTTGCGACGCTGGCCTGGAGCAACCATCGCCATCTCGAGGCCTATTTCGCCGTGTCCGGCAGCGGCATGGTGCTGCACACCTGCAATCCGCGGCTGCATCCGCAGCAATTGGCCTACATCATCAACCATGCCGATGATAAGGCGGTGCTATTCGACACGACATTCGCACCATTGATCAAAGGCCTGGCACCGCACTGCCCAAAGGTGAAATCGTGGGTTTGCCTGTCGGGGCGCGAACAGCTCGCCGATGCAGGCGGGATTCCCGGCTTGCTGTTCTACGACGACCTGATCGCTGCGCAGGACGACCGCTACGACTGGCCCGACTTTGACGAGCGTACCGCCGCCGCGCTTTGTTACACCTCCGGCACCACCGGCAACCCGAAGGGCGTGCTGTACTCGCACCGTGCCATTGCGCTCAGCGCGATGGCGATCTCGATGCCGCGCGGGTTGGCGCTGGGCACCGCCGCCACCGTCCTGCCGGTGGTGCCGATGTTTCATGTCAACGCCTGGTGCATTCCCTATGCCGCCGCGATGACCGGGGCGAAACTGGTATTGCCGGGTCCGCGTCTCGACGGCAAGAGTCTTTACGAACTGATGGAAGCCGAGCGGGTGACCGTGAGCGCCGGTGTGCCCACCATCTGGCACACCCTCGCGCAGCACCTTGACGAGTCCGGCAACCGCTTCACCACCATGCGCCGCACCGTGGTGGGCGGATCAGCCATGCCGGTGGCGCTGTTGAAGAAATTTGTCGAGGATTTCAATGTCGAGGTGTGCTGCGGATGGGGCATGACCGAGACCACGGCGGCCGCCACCGTCAGCGGCCTGTCGCCGGCTGAACGCCTGCTTGAACGCGACACGCAGCACCTGCTGAGCGCACGCTCGGGCAAATGCGCGTTTGGCATGGAACTGAAAGTCATCGACGAACAGGGCCACACGCTGCCGCGCGACGGCAAGTCAGCTGGCGAACTGTGCGTGCGCGGACTGTGGGTCATGTCCGGCTATTTCAAGGCGGATACCTCGCCGTTGCGCGACGGCTGGTTTCCGACCGGTGACGTCGCCACCATCAGCGCCGACGGCGTGATGCAAATCACCGACCGAGCAAAGGATGTGATCAAAACCGGCGGCGAGTGGATCAGTTCGATCGACGTGGAAAATGCGGCGATGGCCCATCCGGCGGTGGCGATGGCAGCGGTGATTGGCGTCAAGCACCCGAAGTGGGACGAGCGGCCGCTGATCTTCATCGTCCGCAAGCCTTCCATGGCGCTGGAGAAGGAAGAAGTGCTGGCATTTCTCGCCGGCCGCATGGCCAAGTGGTGGGTGCCGGACGATGTGGTCTTCCTGGAATCATTGCCGTTGAGCGGAACCGGCAAGGTGCTGAAAATGGACTTGCGAAAGCAGTACGGCGGCGCATTCAGCTAACGAATGCGGTGCCAACAACCGTTGACGCAGGTCAAATGTACATTTTGGCGGACGGATAGCATCTACGTTTGGAGGCTGTCATGTTCGATCAACCCATCAAAAATATCATGGAGCAGAACAAACTGCTCACCGCACCGCCAGAAACGAGCGTCGGCAATGCCGCCCGGTTAATGGCGCACATGAACGTCGGTGCCGTCGTGGTCGTCGAGGAACAGCGCCTGATCGGCATCTTCACCGAGCGCGACGCCGTCTTTCGCGTGATCGCGCAGGGTCGCGATGCCGAGGCAACACCGCTGATCGACGTCATGACGCCCGCGCCCAAGACAATGGATTCCGGCAAGTCCTACGGCCACGCGCTGATATTGATGCAGGAAAACGGCTTTCGCCATTTGCCCGTGATCGACGAAGGCCGGCTGGTCGGCATCATTTCATCGCGCAACGCGATGGATCCGGACCTCGAGGAATTCATCTCCGAGGAAAGGCGTCGCGAACATCTGCGCGAATGAGAACTGCGAAATAACGATCCCGTCTTGGGGTCAAATACACTGGCATACCCAGGTCACCCTTCCGCGCACTACCCCGCGCGGCTCTCCAGCCACTGCCGGCCCGC
>JANNGY010000387.1:0-3062 GCA_031404095.1 Betaproteobacteria bacterium
CTCGGCCTGTGCGAGCTGCGCACGCACGGTCGCGATTTCGTCGGGTCGCTTGCCGGTGCCGAGGTTGCTCATCCTGGCTTCGGCAGCCCTGAGGCGCGCGGCGGCTTCGGCGCGCGCGGCGCGTTCGTTTTCCTGTTCCAGTGCGAACAGCGGCGCATCGGCTTCGACCTGGTCGCCGCGCTTGACGCTGAGCGTGGTCAGGCTGCCGGCGAAGGGGGCAGCCAGGCGGACATATTCCCCTTCCGCATAGCCGGGGTAGACATCGGCAGGTTTCGGCTGGCAGCCCGCCAGCACGGCGAATGCCGCGAGTGGAACCAGGGTTCGTTTCATTTGCGTACTCCTGTTTTTACCTTCTTTGCCGGCGGCGGCGCGAGACCGGCCAGTGCCATGTCGACGCGCAACGCAATCGCAGCGTCGGTCAGAATAGTCGTTTCGAATTGTTCCACCAGCACCGCCGGCAATATGCCACTGCGGGACGCGGCGGTGCCGAGCAGGATCGGCGCACCCGCGCAACCGAACAGGAATGCCATGGCCTGCATCGGCGGCATGCGGCGCATTTCGCCCGCGCGCTGGGCGGCGGCGATGAACTTGACGACCAGGCCAAAGTGCCGCGGCAGGTTGTTTTGCAGGAACGCGATGGCCACCGTCTCGCCGGCCAGTGCATCACCGATCAATCGCACCAGCAGCTGGCGATGGTCGCGCGCGAAGCATGCCAGCGTCATTACCGCCGCGCGCAGGCTGTCCAGTGACGCGGGCTGCCGATGGACCTCAAGCTCCAGGGTCGAGAACATTCCGTCGTACATCTGTTGCAGCACATTGCGCAGGAAAGTGTCGCGGGTCTTGAAGTGATAGTGGAACATGCCGAGGTTAACGCCCGCGTGTTCGCAGACCTG
This sequence comes from Betaproteobacteria bacterium, assembly GCA_031404095.1. GTDB lineage: Bacteria > Pseudomonadota > Gammaproteobacteria > Burkholderiales > Usitatibacteraceae > UKL13-2. The sequence goes on from JANNGY010000387.1 coordinate 894, forward strand.
GCGGATCGACAACGCGCGCGTACCCGCCGAGGGAAGCAATTCCAGCGCGGCACTGATCAGCAGTTGGTCGATGTTTCGTGAGGGGCGGGCCATGGCGGGAGTCTCAAATTGCCATTACTGTACAATTGTATAATTATACGGTCAAGTAATAATTGCTTGACCGGCGCGGTTTGCCGGGACAGGACCATTCAAGTAATGTGTGCGCATCGCTAGGGGTTCCGCGCGCCGGATGAGCCGGTGAAGACGGATGAGAGACACCCTTGAACCTGAACCGGCTGATACCGGCGTAGGAAAGCGAAGCCGATAGCCCAGAGCTCTATCCCTTCGCGCTTCCGCAACTTTCCCTGGAGCGCAACATGAACGCCAATCCGAAATTCCTTGAAGCCACCGCCCACGTCGACGAGGCGGCGGTGCAACCGCTGCCCAATTCGCGCAAGATTTATGTCGAAGGCTCGCGCGCCGACATCCGCGTGCCGATGCGCGAGATCTCGCAGTCCGACACGCCGACTGGCATGGGTGGCGAGAAGAACCCGCCGATCTTCGTCTATGACACCTCGGGCCCGTACACCGACCCGACGGTCAAGATTGACGTCCGTTCGGGCCTGAGTCCTTTGCGCGAAAAGTGGATCACCGAGCGCGACGACACCGAGCAACTCGCCAGCATTACCTCGCAGTATGGCCTCACCCGCCTGCATGACCCCAAGCTCGCCGATATGCGCTTCAACCTCAAGCGCCATCCGCGCCGCGCGATGGCGGGAATGAACGTCTCGCAAATGCATTACGCCCGCAAAGGCATCATCACGCCCGAGATGGAATTTATCGCCATTCGCGAAAACCAGCGCCGGGATGGGCTTTCCGAACTGTTGACCAAACAACATCCTGGCCAATCCTTCGGCGCCTCCATCCCAAAGCTGATGACGCCCGAATTCGTCCGCGATGAAGTGGCCCGCGGCCGCGCCATCATCCCGTCAAATATCAATCACCCGGAATCGGAACCGATGATCATCGGCCGCAACTTCCTGGTGAAGATCAACGCCAACATCGGCAACTCGGCGCTGACCTCGTCCATCCACGAGGAAGTCGAGAAGATGACCTGGTCGACACGCTGGGGTGGCGACACGGTGATGGACTTGAGTACCGGCAAGAACATCCACGAGACCCGCGAATGGATCATCCGCAATTCGCCGGTGCCGATCGGCACGGTGCCGATTTACCAGGCGCTGGAAAAGGTCGACGGCAAGGCCGAGGAACTGACCTGGGAAATTTTCAAGGACACGCTGATCGAGCAGGCCGAGCAAGGCGTGGACTACTTCACCATCCACGCCGGCGTGCTGCTGCGCTACATCCCGATGACCGCGAATCGCATGACCGGCATCGTCTCGCGCGGCGGCTCGATCATGGCCAAGTGGTGCCTCGCGCATCACGCCGAATCGTTCCTCTACACGCACTTCGAAGACATCTGCGACATCATGAAGTCCTATGACGTCGCCTTCTCGCTGGGCGATGGTTTGCGGCCCGGCTCCGGCTACGACGCCAACGACGAGGCGCAGATCGGCGAGCTGAAAACGCTGGGGGAACTCACCCAGGTGGCGTGGAAGCACGACGTGCAAACCATGATCGAGGGACCCGGCCACGTGCCGATGCACCTGATCAAGGAGAACATGGACCTGCAACTGAAATACTGCCACGAGGCGCCGTTCTACACATTGGGTCCGCTGACCACCGATATCGCGCCCGGCTACGACCACATCACCTCGGCCATTGGCGCGGCCATGATCGGCTGGTACGGTACGGCGATGCTCTGCTACGTGACACCGAAAGAACACCTCGGCCTGCCCGACAAGAACGATGTCAAGGACGGCATCATGGCGTACAAGATCGCGGCGCACGCGGCGGATCTCGCCAAAGGTCATCCCGGCGCGCAGATCCGCGACAACGCGCTCTCAAAAGCCCGCTTTGAGTTTCGCTGGGACGACCAGTTCAACCTCGGACTCGACCCGGAAAAAGCCAAGGAATTCCACGACGAGACCCTGCCGCAGGAAGGCGCCAAGCTGGCGCACTTCTGTTCGATGTGCGGCCCGCACTTCTGCTCGATGAAGATTTCGCAGGATGTGCGCGACTTCGCCAAGGCAGAGGGGCTCAGCAATGAAGAAGCGCTGAAGAAAGGCT
>JANNGY010000388.1:0-2381 GCA_031404095.1 Betaproteobacteria bacterium
CGGAATTGTCGGGCACGGGAGCAGGCGCGGTCATCGTCAGCATCGCCGACCGGGAACTCACGTCCTTGCCGCGACTGGTGGCCGCCAATCCGTATGCCTACTTTGCGCGCGTCGCGCAACTTTTCAATCCGCCGCCGGCACATGCAAGCGGCATCCATCCCTCGGCAGTGATTCATGCCGGCGCGAAAATCGCCGCAAGCGCTTCCATTGCCGAGTTTGTTTCAGTCGGCCCCGGGGCGGTGATCGGCGAGGGCGTGAGGATCGGCGCCGGTTGCGTCATTGGCGAAGGAGCGGTCGTCGGCGCACATACCCGAATTGCTGCGCGTGTCACCGTGTACGCGGGTTGCCAGATCGGCGCGAGAGGCATCGTCCATTCCGGCGTGGTGATCGGCGCCGATGGATTCGGGTTTGCGCCAGACTTTTCGGCGGACGCCGGCGGCTGGGTGAAGATTCCGCAAACCGGTCGCGTCATCATCGGTGACGACTGCGAGATCGGCGCCAATACCACCATTGATCGCGGCGCCATCGACGACACCGTCATCGGCAACGACGTCAAGCTCGATAACCAGATTCAGGTCGGACACAACTGTGTGATTGGTGATCACACCCTCATTTGCGGCTGCGTGGGAATTGCCGGAAGCTGCCGCATCGGCCGTCGCGTGACGATCGGCGGCGCCGCCGGCATCATCGGCCATCTGGACATCTGCGACGGCGCCATCATCTCGGCGATGACGCTGGTCACCAAGTCGATTACCGAGCCGGGCATGTACACGGCTTCCATGCCTCTCATGAAACATGAGGATTGGCTCAGGAATGCCGTGCATTTGCGCCGCCTCGATGCCATGGCCGCGGCGATAAAGAACAAGGGAGATCCAAAATGAGCGCTTTGCCCCGGACCATGGAAATCGGCGAAATCAAGAAGTACCTGGCGCATCGCTACCCGTTCCTGCTGGTCGACCGGGTGCTGGAGCTGGAACCGATGAAGCGCATTCGCGCGCTGAAGAATGTCACGATCAACGAGCCTTTTTTCCAGGGGCATTTCCCGCACTATGCGGTGATGCCCGGTGTGTTGATCATTGAGGCGCTGGCACAGGCCTCCGGTCTGATGTCACTGGTGTCGACCGGCCAGCAGCCTGACGATAAATCGGTCTTCTATTTTGTCGGCATTGATGACGCGCGCTTCAAGCGTCCCGTGGTGCCGGGTGATGCGCTGATCCTCGAATCCGAATTCCTGCTGGAAAAACGCGGCCTGGTGAAATACGCGGTCAAGGCAAGCGTGGCCGGCCAGCTGGCTTGCGAAGCAACGCTGCTGTGCACCCAGCGGACGGTCATTGCATCCTGAGCCTGCCCTGCCTCTGTCCCTTCACATGACCATCCATCCCACCGCAATAATCGACCCGCGCGCAAGACTCGGCGCCAGTGTCACGGTCGGCGCATACACCGTCATCGACGGCGACGTTGAAATCGGCGATGGCACCATCATCGGCCATCACAATGTCATCACCGGGAACACGCGCATTGGCCGCGACAATCGCATTTTTCATTTTGTCTCGCTCGGCGAAGCCAACCAGGACAAGAAATACGCGGGAGAGCCGACTCGCGTGGATATTGGCGATCGCAACACCATTCGCGAGTACAGCAGCATCAATCGCGGCAGCGTGCAGGATCGGGGCGTAACGACGATCGGCGATGACAACTGGCTGATGGCTTACGTGCATGTGGCGCACGATTGCGTGGTGGGAAGCAAGACCACCATTGCCAACTGCACGCAGCTTGCGGGGCACGTTCACGTCGGTGATTGGGCGACGCTCGGTGGCTTCACCGGCGTGCACCAGTTCGTAAAAATTGGCGCGCATGTCATGTGCGGCGTCTCAAGCGTCGTGTTGATGGACATTCCTCCCTATGTCACGGTCGGCGGCAATCCGCTGTCCGCGGTCGGGATTAACGCCGAGGGCCTGAAGCGGCGCGATTTCTCCCCGGACCAGGTCGCCTGCGTCAAGCGCGCCTACAAGACGCTGTACCGTTCCGGCCTGACGCTTTCCGAAGCCAGAGCACGCATTTCCGCGGAAGCATCGACTGCGCCGGAATTGAAAATTCTTGCGGACTTTCTTGCGTCATCCACCCGCGGCATCGTGCGCTGATGAAAATTGGCATCGTGGCTGGAGAGGCCTCCGGTGATCTGCTCGGAAGCCTGTTGATCCAGGCGCTCAAGGTCGAGTACCCGGACATTGAATTTGTCGGCATCGCCGGCCCCAGGATGCAGACAGCGGGCGCCACTTCATGGTACTCGATGGAAAAGCTTGCGGTCCGCGGCTATGTCGAAGTGCTGAAAAGTTTCCGCGAGATATTGTCGATCCGGCGCGGTGTACGCGACCGCATGT
>JANNGY010000389.1:0-3420 GCA_031404095.1 Betaproteobacteria bacterium
GTCTCGCGGAAAGTGCTGAAAGTGAGGTGGTTCGATTTGACGTGGTTGAGGAGCCCCATCCAGACCGTCGGCACGCCGGCGCTTACCGTTACACCTTCGTCTTCAAACAGGCGGTGAAGGCTCGCGCCATCCATCGCCGCGCCCGGCATCACCAGCTTGGCGCCCGCGGCGGCGCAGATGTACGGCAGCCCCCACGCATTCACATGGAACATCGGCACGACCGGAAGGACGACATCCTGCGACTTGAGGCCAAACGCATCGGCCGACATTGCCCCCAGCGTATGAAGTATCGTCGAGCGGTGCGAATAAAGCACGCCCTTTGGATTGCCGGTGGTGCCCGAGGTATAGCAAAGGCTGGACGGTGTGGTTTCGTCGAACTCGGGCCAGTCGAATTCGGCACTTTCCGCCGCCAGCAACTCTTCATAGCACAACAGATTGGGGATGTTGACGGCCGGCATGTGCGCCCGGTCCGTCATGGCGACATAGCCTTTCACGCCGTTCAGCGTCGGCGCGAGTTTTTCAACCAGCGGTGCGAAAGTCAGGTCGAAGAAAATGTATTGGTCTTCGGCGTGGTTGGCGATATAGCTTAGCTGCTCCGGAAACAGTCGCGGATTGATGGTGTGTATTACCGCACCGATCCCGGACACAGCGTAGTACAGCTCCAGATGCCGGTAGCCGTTCCACGCCAATGTGCCGATGCGTTCTCCACGGGCAATGCCGAGACGGGCGAGTGCGTTGGCCAGTCGCCTGGCGCGTTGCGACGCCTCGCGGTAGTTGTAACGGTGCAGCTCAAAATTGCCGCCGCCTTCAATGGTGCGCGAAACGATTTCCGTATCGCCGTGGCATCGCGCCGCGTGTTCGAGCAACGACGAAATCAGTTGCGGACGCCGCATCATGCTGGACAACATGGGAACTCCTCCTGTGCGATTCTTCTGGATATTGTTGCACAGGTGGGGCCATGTGGTCCGGCTGGAGATTCCGCCGGACCTCATCCGCGACGACAAGACTATCGACGGCCGCGGCAGATTGCGATTCGCGAGTTTTGGCGCCCGCGATATGAATCAGTCCGATCGCCAGCACGATCGCCGAAAACGCCAGGTCGCGCGGCGTGACACCGCCGTTTGAATTGAAGATGTTGTATCCCAGCAACTGTGGAAACAGGAACATGCCGCGCACCAGGTAAATTGCCGTGATGCCGTACAGGGCCGGCTCCATCAGCGGCAGCCGCGAATTTTTTCGCGAGGCGGCGAGGGCGTAGAAGCCCCAGGCGGCAAACAGCGCCGCCAGCATCAGCGTGACCAGGGCAGGGCGCCACGAACCCGCTTCTGCCGCGGCAGCGAAACCTTCCGGCGCACGAAAGTAACGGTAGGCCGGCGCGCCGATGATGGCAATGCCCGCATGCAATGCGGACGCCGTGAAACTCAAGTGGGCACCAAGGGTAAGCAGTTTCATGATCATTCTCCTGAATCGGACAATTCAAAAAAGCGCGGCCACACCGGACTGCGGCACGAACGCGAGAGACCACTGATCGACCTCGGGCGGCAGCGAAAACCGCACGCGGTCATGGAAGAAATCGACCGTGGCGCCGATCACCGCAGCGTCACGAAGGATCCTGCGGTGACCGAGTCCAAAGGTGCGCTTGAATCGCGCATCGGGCCAGGCACGCGCAACCGCAAGGCCGCTTTCGATGCGTACCTCGCTGTCGTACTGGTCATGAATGATCAGCGATTGCGCCGTCATCGACGCGGCCGCGTGGGGCATTTCAAACTCTGACCATTGCATGCCGATCTTCTGTTCAAGGCGCCATTGCATGGCCGCGCGAATGCGCTCCGACAAACCCAGTGTCCTGGCAAAGAAGCGCGAGTAGCGGATCAGCGAAGCCGGAGGTGCAATCTGCACCACGCGAATACCGCGCAAATGCCGAAGATCGTGGCGAAGCGCGATGCCGATGCCCGCGCAACCGAGCGAGTGCCCGATAAAGCCGGCAGTGGATATGCCATTCGACTCGAGATACCTGGCGACAGCGGTGACGCCCTTGGCAAAATCGGTGATCGGTGCTTCGCTGCCCTCGGAATAGCCATGGCTGGCATGGTCAAACACCACCACTTGGTAGCCGGCCGCGGTCAATGCGGGTACGAATTCGCGGAACTGCGCGCCGCGCCCCCCCCAGCCATGACTGGCGATGATCGCCGGATGTCCAGCGTTGCCAAATCGCCACGCAGCCAGTTTGCCCATCGGCGAGGCAATGCTCAGGCGCGAGCCTTGCACAAGTGTCTGCAATTCACGTGGCGTATGCAGGATGCGCGGCGGCGTGATGAACCATTGCGACGCCTTGCGTGCGGTCCATGCCGGTGCGATCGTGGCCACCAGTGACACGCCGATGCGAGTCGCCAACCGCGATAAATGTAGACGAACGATCGTGCTATTAAGAGGCAATGCGAGGGCGTGAGCCATGTTGAATTCCTTTGACTAGCGGGTGGGGGAGGTTGCGCCCGGGTTGCTGCCGGGCGCGGGGGGGGATGCGGGTTTTCCGGGCGCCATTGCGGACGCAAACAATCGATCAAACGCTTTCCTTGCCCGCGCGTTGGCGTTTTCATCGCGGAACAAGTTACGTGATCGGTAGCAGGACGCGAGGATGCCGAAAAACTCGAATGCCAGTTGCTCGGCATCGGTATCTGCGGCGAATTCGCCTGTATCGATGGTCATCTGGATCGACTTCACCAGGCTGTTCTGCATGCGTTGCATATGCTGCATCAGTGCGTCGCGCACCGCACCGGGCTTGTCGTCAAATTCGGTGATGGCGGTCATCATCGGGCAACCGGTCAATTCGCAGCGCGTCGTCCACAGCAGCCAGTTGTCGCACATGGCGTTCAATCGCTTCAGGCCACGCGGCGCGGAGAGCGCGGGAAAGGTCGTCACTTCATTGAAGCGGCGGATTGCCTCATCGAGAGTGGCGATCTGCAGTTCTTCCTTGGAGCCGAAGTGGGCAAACAAGCCACTTTTGGACATGCCGGTTTTTTCCGCAAGCGAGCCGATGGTAATGGCCTCGAAGCCTTCCGTGCTGGCGTGTTTCAACGCCGCCTTGAGGATGGCGGTGCGGGTTTCTTCACCTTTGGAAGGACGCATGGAAGATTTGATTGCAGCGTTCATGACGCAATAATAGAACGACCGTTCGTTTTATGTCAAGTAAATTTTTCAGGCGCTTTTAAATGGGAAACTTCTATTAACCTCAAAAGTTCGTCATTCCAGCGTAGGCTGGAATCCAGTCCATCGTATTTTCAAACACTTGGGCGGACTGGGTCCCAGCCTACGCTGGGACGACGGGGTTTTTAGAAGTTCCCAATGATGAAAGTCCAGCATTGGCGAGCGTTGCGAAGCATTTAATGCTGGAGAGGCCCGCCAATGCTAGGGGTTTAGCGG
>JANNGY010000390.1:0-2761 GCA_031404095.1 Betaproteobacteria bacterium
ATGTCGGACGATTTTCAACCCGATGGATGATGTGACCATCCAGTCGGCGCGCGCTTTCACTGCTGCACTAGTGTTGGCATAGACCACCACGGTCCGCTCAGGATTGGCATCACAGTACTTGGTAAACTCCTCCGACGGACACCCCAGATCCAGGGAGCATTCCGCCGCCACTTCAGGCATGATCACGCGCTTCTCCGGATTGAGAATTTTGGCGGTCTCGCCCATGAATCGCACGCCACAAACCACCACGGTCTTGGCCGGGTGGTTGTGGCCAAAGCGCGCCATTTCCAGGGAGTCGGACACGCATCCGCCGGTTTCTTCGGCAAGGTCCTGCAGGTCTGGATGCACGTAATAATGCGCCACCAGCACCGCGTCTTGCTCTTTGAGCATGCGTTTGATGCGAGTCTTGAGTGCATCGCGCTCGGCAAGCGAAGGCTCGCTCAATACCTTTGCCCATGCCTGCTCGGTCGTCATCCGTGATCGGGAGTCCTCGATTCGCGGGCGGTCAAAGTCAATCCTGATCGGTATTACAGTCGACATCACGGCTCCCCGGGCAATTGTCACGTCACCTGATTGCGATGCTGGTGGCGGTACGCCTTCCACGCGTCGCTCTGCATTACGTCGCGCAACGCCACGACGGCATCCCAAATGTCGGTATAACGCAAATAAAGCGGTGCGAATCCGAAACGTATGAGATCAGGCTTTCGAAAGTCACCAATAACGCCGCGCTCAATGATGGCTTGCATGATCGAATAGGCCTGTTCATGGGCGAACGAAAGTTGGCTGCCTCGCATGGCGTGGTCGCGCGGGGAAATGCAGGCAAAACCAAATTCCGCACAATGGACATCAATCAATTGCCAGAAAAGGTCGGAGAGTGACAGCGATTTCCGGCGCAGGTTTGCAAACGAAATGTCGGAAAACGTGGCCAGTCCGCACTCAAGCGCTAACATGGCCAGTACCGACGGCGTGCCGCATTGGAAACGCTCAATGCCGACCGCAGGCGAGTATTCCGGATTGAAATCAAAGGGCGCCACATGGCCAAACCAGCCTGCCAGAGACATCGGAAAATCACGCTGAAGGGATTTTGCGACATACAGGTATGCAGGTGCGCCCGGGCCGCCGTTGAGATACTTGTAGCCGCAACCGACAGCCAATTCTGTGCCGCTCGTCGCCAGGTTGACAGGAACGGCACCCGCGCTGTGGCTCAGGTCCCAGATGATGCGCAGGCCGGCGCTGACAGCCGCCTCGTTCAGCCGCTGCATGTCGTGCATCCGTCCGCTGCGATAATCGACCTGCGTAATCAAGGCGGCCGCAACCCGGTCATCAAAGGCGGACTCTATATTGCCGTCGACCAGTCGTAACTCGTACGCGCTACCAAGGGCAGTGTTGATGCCCTGCGCGATGTAGAGATCTGTCGGGAAATTGTCACGCTCAGACAAGATCACCTTGCGCGCGCTGTCTTTTCGCGAAGCAAGCACCAGTGCGCCGGAAAGAAGTTTGAAGAGGTTTATCGATGTCGAATCCGCCGCAACGACTTCGTCAGGTTGCGCGCCAATGAGGCGCGCAATTTCGCCGCCGACCCGCCGGGGCAATCCAACCCAGTCCGCCGCGTTCCACGAGCGAATGAGCCCATCCCCCCATTCCCCGCGCACTGCCTCTTCAATGCGCTTTACTGTGGCAACGGGCAACGGCCCCAGAGAATTGCCGTCAAGGTAGATCACTCCCTCCGGCAGAAGAAAACGATTGCGAGCAAACGCCAGCGTGTCGGCATTATCCAGAGCCTCGCAATCTGCTCGCGATGTACATACCGGATTGCTCATGAGGCTCCCCGCTGGCTGGCGGACACTGGGCAGGACGCACACGCCGAGAAAGTTGGCGGCAACCTAGTCAAGCGGCGATGGGCCGAAGGAAGACAGCCGAAATTCCTGGCGTCATTCATGTGGCACTGGCCAAGGCTTGAATTGTGCGTAAACGCACGACTCGGCGTGCTGGTCACTCCTTGTGCGGCGGCAACGTGCGGTTGGGCGCGGGCGGCGGCAGGGTAGTCGCTGTAAAACTTGCTCGTCGAGCATTGAGCGCTTAACCAGCCGCATGCAACCGGTTTGGACATGCTCGGTCGTCCCTCCCCCCACGGGAATGGCGGCGTGCTTTGACTGCGAAATATCCTGCCTGCGTAACTCCATGCTTCAATTATCGCAGATGGGTTAGGTATGATTCACGGATGAATTCGAGCCACGCGGGTCCTTCTGAACTTCACCGGTCAATGCCATCGGAATGGGTCATTCGGTTTGGGCAACTGGTGCCTTCGGCCGGGCGCATTCTGGATGTCGCTTGCGGAAATGGCAGGCACGCCCACTGGTTCGCGAATAGGGGCTATCTGGTTGACGCCGTGGATCGGCACAATTTGCCGACACCGCATGCGCGGATCGCGTTCAAGCAGGCGGACATCGAGTCTGAAAAGTGGCCTTTCGCCGGACAACAATTCGCGGCAGTCGTTGTCACCAATTACCTTTATCGTCCCTTGATGAACACATTGCTGGAGTCGGTTGCCCCGCAAGGTTGGCTTATTTATGAGACGTTTGCTGCCGGAAATGAACATTTCGGAAGGCCGTCGAGGGCGGATTTCCTGTTGAATCTCTTCGGGTCCAATTCCCCGCCGCTTGCGGCGTTCGTTAGACTGGAAGGATGAGTGAGTATCTCCACAAAAGCCACAATGTCACGGTACTGATGTATCACTTGGTGTTTCCGGCGAAATATCGGC
>JANNGY010000391.1:0-5883 GCA_031404095.1 Betaproteobacteria bacterium
AGGTCGAGCAGGCGTTTCTCCGCGGAACGGCAGGTGGCCATTGCCGGCGCGAGGCGGCGGTCCATGAATTCCTCGATGGTCTGTACGCCGGTCAGGCGTTCCTCGCGCAGCTCTGAAATGCGGCGCTTGGCGAGATCGTAATAGGCGCGCGATGCGCCGAAGCGAAAACTGTTCGCCGCGACTTCGCTTTCCACTGTCGCGGCAAGGCGTGTCAGGCGCACCAGCAGTGCCGGTTCATCGTGGGTGCTGTCCTGCGCCATCAGCGACGTGATCTCGGCCAGTTCGTGTTCGGCCGCGCGCAGCATGGCTGCGGTGCCTCTGGCCACCGGCAGGCCCAGCAGCGCCATGATCCGGTAGGTCTCGATTTCCAGCAGGCGCTGGACGGTGCGCCCGCCCTGGCGTTTGCCGAGCTTGATGTCCATCACCAGCATGCGGCTGAATTCATCGGCGTGAATCATCAGGTCGGTCAGTACGATGGCATTGCCGCCGGCGACCCTGGCGCCGACCAAATAGCTGTCGCCGAACTCGCGCACCACCTCCTTCAGATCCGGAATGAACACCTGGTTTTCCTGCACGGCCAGGTGTATCGCCGCCACCAGCCTGCCCGACAGCGTCGCCAGCCATTCCTCGTTGACCAGCGTAATCACCGGGTTTTCAAAAGGGTGCTCGAAGCCGCCATTGCGCGAAAACGTATAGGTGACAAACTCGGTGTGCCGCTCCCATTTGAGGCGCAGGTTGGCATGCTCGGCATTGAAATGGGTCACGTCGGCAGTGGGCGCCGGCACACCCCAGATGACGCAAAGGCGTGCGAGGTCGTCGATCGCCGCACCCGGCATGTTGGTGACACGGGCCGCATCGGCGTCGCAGGTGATGGCGAGATACGACAGCCGTTCGGGGGCGGAAACTTCCGGCGGCGGCCGCGCATGGATTTCATTGCTCAGCAAATAGCGCTGCGGGTGGTTCGGCGGGAGTCGCATGGTCGCACTTCCTTTCGGCGTCTGCTGCCGGCTTCGGCAATAATTTTGGCCGGCTCCTCAATCGACTTGTTTCGCTAGCTCAAGCAACAAGCCTGCCATGACATGATTCTATCGTTGGCGTGGCGAAATGATGCGGGTAACGCGTGTCTGCGACATGACAGGCCATTGGCGCGGCAGTAGCGCTCCCCTAGAATATCGGCTCGCTGGCATTGGCTTTCTGTGCCAATTGAAACAGGCGCATAGAAAGCCGGCGGCCAACGGAATATGATGACGAACAGTGACTTCAAACCGCAACCACCTCCCGGGAAAACTCGCATGCGCAAACGGTTGACTTTCATGATGCTGGTATCGGTGTTTGCCATGGCTGCCGCGCAAGCTGCACCGGCCCTCCCCACGCCGGCCGCCACGCCCACCTACGCCATCCTTTCCCTCATTGGCGACCAGTTGGAGGTTGTCGTCGTGCAATCGCAGGCTGCGAGGGCGCGCGACCGGATCCGGCGCGAGCCGCCGCTTGCCATCAGGGAGGCGGTGTTTGACAACGTGGCCGCGGTGGCTGCCGGTGACGCCCTCAAGAAGATCGTTCCCGCGGCGGAACAGGCGTTTCTCAATTCGCGCAGCGCCATCCTGTTTGAAAGACAGGACGAATTATTTGAAGAAAAGGCCGGCGTCATCGGCATTCCGGACGCCATCCGTGGCGCCTTGCAAAAGGAAAAGGCGACGCATTTCATCCTCATCCGCAAATATCGCGATGAAGCGCAATTCCTCTTCACCAATGCCCCCGATGGAACAGGAATGCTGGATGGAATGGGCTTCTATCTTGATGCGGAGACCATCACCCTGCGCGGTGATACCGCTCAATCCCGTCGCGATTTTGTCGCACCGTTCCTTTTCGCTACCGTCAGCCTTGTCGAGGTGCCGACATCGAAGGTTGTCAATAGAAAGTCGATCATGGCCTCGATGCCGCTTCCCGTGGCGAAGGACGCGAATAACATGAATAGCGCCTGGGCGTCGCTGTCAGCGACCGACAAGATGAACGGAATCACCCGGTTGATCCAGCGCGAGATGGCGCGCGTCGTGCCGCTGTTGCTGAAAGGCGATTGAACAACGGCGCGGCAGCGGACTGAATAACTCAATCAATCATCGATTGCCATCTGCACGACCTGTCCGGCGATCGACAGTGAAGCGGTCAGCCCCGGCGACTCGATGCCGAACAGGTTGATGATGCCGCGTACGCCGTGGGTATGGTGGCCGGCAATGTGAAAATCCGCCGCGGGTTCCCCGCGGCCGTGAATCTTGGGGCGAATGCCAGCGTAGGCGGGTTGCAATTCGTGGTCGCGGATGCCGGGCCAGTACTTGCTGATTTCGCCATAAAAACCCTGCGCGCGCGCGACGTCCACGTCATAGCCTGGACTATCGATCCACTCGACATCCGGGCCGAATTTTGCCTGGCCGCCCAAGTCGATCGTCAGGTGCACGCCGAGACCGGCCGCTTCGGGCAACGGATAAATGAGATGGCTGAAGGGCGACCGGCCGGAAATCGTGAAATACACGCCACGCGCATAGCGCAACTCGGGGATGTGAGCGGATGGAAAACCGTCGATGGCGCGGGACAGCGCCTGAGCACCGAGCGCGGCGCAATTGACCAGCAGTCGCGCCCGCAGCGGTTCCGCCCCTTTCGCGAAAACGGTGATCCCGTCTTTTTCGACCCGGCCGCCGCTGACCGGCGTGTTGAACACCGCCGTGCCGCCCGCGTTTTCAACGTCGCCGAGCAATGACAGCATGAAAGCGTGGCTGTCGACGATGCCCGAACTCGGGCTGAGCAGGGCGGCCTTGCATCGCAGTTCCGGTTCGAGCGCAGCGGCATCCGCCGGCGTCATCAGTTGAAGGTCATCGACGCCATTGCCGGCGGCGTTTTTAAGCAGCGTTTCAATGGCTGCGATCTGCGAGTCCTCGGTCGCAACCAATAACTTGCCGCAGAGCCGGTGCGGTATGCCGCGCGCGATGCAGTAGTCGACCATCCGCCGCCTGCCGGCCACGCAATGGCGCGCCTTTAACGATCCATTCGGGTAGTACAGGCCGGCGTGAATCACCTCACTGTTGCGCGAACTGACGCCAGTACCAAAACTCGATTCAGCTTCGAGCAACAGCACCTCGCGTCCCGCCAGTGCGAACGCTCGAGCGCAGGCCAGCCCGACCACGCCCGCGCCAACGACGACAACATCGACGTGATCCATGAATTGAACTGACTCCCGTAAGCCTCTGCGGTTCAAGCCTTTTCGATTGCTTTGCAAGCAAGCACAAGCGCCGGTGCGCCTTCTGGCACGAAAACGCCTGCGAAGCCGCGCCGGTGCTAGTGTAGTGCTTCGTATTTAATGCGACTTAAGTTCATTTTCACCACCTCGCTCCTTCCCCCGGCAACGGGGGTCCCCCATTTTCATGGGGGAAGGAGGCACATTGGGCGGCGATCATGCGAATACTTGCATAAGTTCCAAACAGAATGAAGCACTACACTAGGTTTCCAGCGCCCGCATCTCCGCGTTGGCGTAACGCAGGCGTGCCGCCAGCGCGCTGGCGACGCCTTCCAGCAGGTTGATCGCCACCATCTTGTGTTCGTTGGCCAGCAGGTCGAATTTCTTGCGCGCCAGCACGAACAGCTCGACATCACGGTAGGCGATGGCATCCGCCGAACGCGCGGCGCCGTCGAGAAACGACATTTCACCGAAGAAATTGCCGCGGCCGAAGGTGCTGAGGTGGATGCTCTGCCGGTCATTGAGCGGCAGCATGATGCGCACCGCGCCGCGGCGGATCAGGAACAATTCGTCGCCGGTCTCGCCGCGGGTGAAAATGGTTTCGCCCTCCTTCACGCGACGCTTTTCCATACACGCCTCGAGCGCCCGCATGGTCTCTTCCTTGCGGCCCTTGAACAGCCCGATTTCGTGCAGGTCCAGCAGTTTTTCGTCCGTGTGGTTCAGCGTGGCGGCGGCGATGATGCGGTCCTCGACCCATTCGACCGCCTCATCAAGATCGCCGAAGATCTTGACGTGGCTCTGGGTGTGGACCAGGCCGACGCTGTCGAAATATTGCTGCATGTCCTGCCCGCTCGGCAGGTTGGCCGGCAGGCGGCTGAATATCAGGAAACCCTGGTGCTCGGCCAGCATGTCCTTCACCTGCTCAAGCATGTGGGCGGTGGTGACATCCACCGATTGCACGCGGCGCATGTCGAGGATCACGTAAGTGCGTGCCTTCAGTTCGCTTTCAAGGGCGCTGTAGAGCTGGTCGGTGGTGCCGAAGAACAGGCTGCCCTGCAATTCGAAAATCACCGCCGCGTCGCCGCGCTGTTCGAGGATCTCCATTTCCTCCTTCAGGCGGACGCGCTTGGAAAACGTCTGGTTGCCATAGCTCTTGCGCCGTACCACGCTGCCGCCGATCTGCTCGCGAATGAACAGCAGAATGGCCAGCACGATGCCGGTCGCGGACGCTGCGATCAGGCTGAAGGTGAGGGCGACCGCGACCACCGCGGCGATGACCACAAAATCAAGCACCGTCTCGCGCGACTTGAGGAAATGTAGGCAGGTGCGGTCGATCATTCGCACACCGATCACGGTGAGGATGGCGGCCAGCGCCGCCACCGGCACCCAGGCGATCAGGCTGCCGAGGACCAGGAACGCGACCAGGGCGAGGATGCCTTCGATCAGCCCGGAGATTTTTGTTTGCGCGCCGCTGGACATGTTCACCAGCGTCGCGCCCATGGTGCCGGCCCCGGGCAGGCCGCCCACCAGGCCAGACGCCATGTTCCCCAGGCCTTGACCGATCAACTCCCGGTTGGAATTGTGGCGGCTGCGGGTCAATGCATCGAGTACGACGCAGGTCTTCAGCGTGTCGATCGACAGCAACACCGCCAGCGTCAGCGCCGGCATGATCATGTTGCCGAGCTGCGCGAGGTCAAGCCGGCCGACGTTTTGCAGGCGGGCTAAGAATCCGTCGATGACACCGGGGCCGCTGCCCCCACTACTGCCCAGGGGCCCGACCACCAGCGTATTGCCGGCGAGATTCAGCAGGTTGGCATCAATGAGCGCGAGGGCGAAATAGGACAGCACGCCGCCGAGCAGCGCCAGGATCGCCGCCGGCACCCGCTTGGTCACGCGCGGCGCAAACACCATCACCAGCGCGGTAACGACACCGACGACGATGCCTTGCCATTGCCATAGCGCCGGTGTGGTGAGCGACTTCCACAGCGACGTGCCGGCCGCCGTGCCGAGCAGCTTGGGCAATTGGGAGCCGATGATGATCAGGCCGACTGCGGAAAGATAACCGCTGACCACCGGATAAGGCATGTACTTGATCAGCCGTCCGAGCCCCGCCAGGCCGAACAGCAACTGCAGCAGACCTGCCGACACGGCGAGGACCGTCAGCAGCAGCAGGATCTCCTCGGCCGGCGCGCCGCGCTGGATCTGGTCGATGGCAAAGGCCGAGAGCACGGCCGCCGCCGGCGCGCAGGGTGCGGTGATCAGGCGGTTGGTGCCGCCGAAGAGTGACGCGACCAGCCCGAGCGCCGTGGCGCCGAGAATGCCCGCGAGTGCGCCATAAGCAGCGTAGGACCCGCCCAGCGCTGCAAAGATGGTGACGCCGAACGCGATCGCCGATGGCAATGCCACCAGCATCGCAGCCAGGCCTCCCCAGAAATCACCGGCGAGGTTACTGGTTTTTGGCGTTGCCGTTGTGGTTGGTGATGAAGAAGAGTGCGCCATCCGCGACATCATAACGCCGGTGGCGAAGCTTTGATGCGCTGAAGTCCGGAACCGGGATTGCGCTTCGCTTCTGACTGCCGTCGAAGAAATGGTGGTTCCAGCCTATGCACGGCGCGGCTTTGCGTGGCGTCGGGCAATGACGCCCAAGTTTGATCCGT
>JANNGY010000392.1:0-2551 GCA_031404095.1 Betaproteobacteria bacterium
CACACCTTGCAGGGCCAGGCCAGTGGGCCGATGGCGCGTGCGTTGGGCCCGCGGCTACGCGCGATGAATTCGTATTACACGAACAAGATCGAAGGGCAACATACCCAGCCGGCCGAAATAGAGCGCGCGCTTAAACAGGAATTCAATGCCGATGCTGCGCAGGCAAAAAACCAGCGAATCGCGGTCGCACATATGGAAGTGGAAGCTCAGCTCGAACAATCACTGGGAGAGTCGGCGCCAGGCGAAATTTTCTCGCCGATGATCGTGTGCGAGATTCATGGTTTGCTCTACGGAAAATTACCCGAATCCGAACGGCTTACAGACGATGGCGAACGAATCGTGCCGGGCAAATACCGGGCGAAAGATGTGAAGGCGGGGCGCCATGTTGCCCCACCCTGGAAAGACATAGACGGGCTGATGACCGCCTGGGCCGAGCGCTATGCCAAGCTGGCCGGCACTGAGGCCCTGTTGATCGGCGCGGCTTGCAGCCATCATCGGCTCGCATGGGTCCATCCCTTTATCGATGGCAATGGCCGTGCCGCGCGGCTTCACACGCATCTGGTGCTGCATGCGATGGGGCTTACGCAGGGTCTGTGGTCGCCCATGCGCGGCCTGGCACGCACGCAGGAGCAGTATTACGCCCGCCTCAACAATGCGGATGCATTGCGCCGAAACGATTTGGATGGGCGCGGTGCACTCTCACAGGAAGAGTTGGTCGCATTCGCCAGCTATTTTCTCGGCGTTTGCCTGGACCAGGTGCGCTTCATGCGTGGCAGGCTTGATCTCGCACCGCTGAAAGATCGACTGAAATCCATGTTGCTTTTTCTCCAGCAGCAACCCTGGGAAGTCGGTAAGGAAAAATCTGTCATCAAGATCGACGCGCTCGAAGCCTTGCACTATGTCGCCATGGCAGGCCCGCTCGATCGTGCCAGCTTCGTCAAAATGACCGGCTTGGGTGACCGCACGGGGCGAAGAGTGCTGGCAAGCCTGCTCGATTTCGGCCTGCTGACGGAAACGTCGCCACGTTCACCCGTCTCCTTTGGTGTGCCACTTTCATCGTTGCGTTTTTTGTTTCCGAATCTCTGGCCGGAGGCAGAAGTGCTCGGCGAGTGATACCGCTAAGGATCAATTGTTGGGTGGCTCGTACTGAAGCATGAAGCGCTTGCCAATGCGAGTTTTTTGGGGGGGGGATATTGGTGGCTTGGATGCGCTGCAAATCCCTCCCAGCCTCCCTTTAAAAAGGGAGGAGTGCCTTGGCGATGGCCCGTGCCTGGCGCGTTCCGCTCCTCCCTTTTTAAAGGGAGGCTAGGAGGGATTTTCGGTCTCGGCATTGTCTCGGCACCCTCACCCACCGCCAAAACCTTCCACATATCGCCTAAAAAACCGAACCATCTCCAGAAGGCGCACTCTATTACCTAACAACTGACACCACTATCGCGGGGCAGGTCACCATTTTGGATCGCCGCCGAGGGCCACGAGAGCGCGCCTCAGTTACCGGAGGCACCACCATGGCCAGACGAAAACTCGGCGCTCGGACGCGGATCGGCGACGTTGAGGGTAACGGCGACGTGACCCTCGGGCGGCAGGAGGAAGAGGTCCTGCTCAAGGCGGACGCGCTGCAGCGGGCCATTTTCAATAGCGCCAATTTCTCCTCCATCGCCACCGATGCGAAGGGCGTGATCCAGATTTTCAACGTCGGCGCGGAGCGCATGCTGGGGTACATGGCTTCCGAGGTGATGAACAAGATCACCCCGGCCGATATTTCCGATCCTCAGGAAGTCATCGCCCGTGCCGAAGCACTCAGCCTGGAGTTGGGCACGCCGATCACGCCGGGGTTTGAGGCGCTGGTGTTCAAGGCCTCGCGCGGCATCGAGGATATTTACGAGCTGACCTACATCCGCAAAGACGGCAGCCGCTTCCCGGCAGTGGTGTCGGTCACGGCGTTGCGCGATGACCAGGACGCGATCATCGGCTACCTGCTGATCGGCACCGACAACAGCGCCCGCAAACAGGCGGAAGAGGCGCTGCGCAAGGCCGGCGCGTTGCAGAGCGCCATTTTCAATAGCGCGAACTTCTCCTCGATCGCGACCGATGCGAAAGGCGTGATCCAGATTTTCAACGTTGGCGCGGAACGCATGCTGGGGTACATGGCCTCCGAGGTGATGAACAAGATCACCCCGGCGGATATCTCGGACCCGCAGGAAGTCATCGCCCGTGCCGAGGCGCTAAGCCTGGAGCTGGGCACGCCGATCACGCCGGGGTTTGAGGCCCTGGTATTCAAGGCTTCACGCGGGATTGAGGATATTTATGAGCTGACGTATTTTCGAAAAGACGGCAGCCGCTTTCCGGCCATCGTCTCGGTGACGGCGCTGCGTGATGACCACGGCGGCGTGATTGGCTACCTCTTGATCGGCACGGACAATACCGCGCGCAAGCAGGCGGAAGAGGCGTTGCTGAAAGCGGGCGCGTTGCAGAGCGCGATTTTCAACAGCGCCAACTTTTCCTCGATCGCGACCGATGCCAAGGGCGTGATCCAGATTTTCAACGTTGG
>JANNGY010000393.1:0-1793 GCA_031404095.1 Betaproteobacteria bacterium
CGATTACGACTGGTCCGGGCCGGCCCGATACTGCCAGATGAAATGCATGGCTCACCATTTCCGGTATTCGGTCGGGGCGGTCGATCTGCGCCACCCACTTCGCCATCGGGCCGTACATGCGGCGGTAGTCGATTTCCTGGAACGCTTCGCGCTCGGCGCCTGCATTGTCGATCTGGCCGATGAACAGTATCAGCGGCGTAGAGTCCTGGAACGCGGTATGGATGCCGATGCTGGCGTTGGTCGCGCCGGGGCCGCGGCTGACGAAACAGATGCCGGGCCGGCCGGTGAGCTTGCCGTAAGCCTCAGCCATGAAGGCAGCACCGCCTTCGTGGCGGCAATTCACGAATCTGATTTCGGCTCGCGCATCGTGCAGCGCGTCGAGCGCCGCGAGATAACTTTCGCCGGGCACGCCGAAAATCATGTCGACGCCGTGCACCTTGAGAGCGTCGACGAGCAATTGGCCGCCGGTTCGAACGGATGCGTGATCCTGGAGCCTCATGCGGCCGCGCGACCTTTCAGTACACTGGCGCGCGGCAATCGCGTTCCGAGACCGCTCATTTACAAACGAACAATGTGAGTCTCACGTTTACTTTCAGAAATTCCAAGGAATTGTACCGGGTTTGACGACGCCCACGCGCAACCTGCCTTTCTTGTCGTGATTGTCCTACAGTGGAACAGGACAACCTCCGAATGAAATCGCGTTTTGCCTCCATCAAAATCACGGCTCCACGTCCAATAACCTTATGGAGAAATTTATGGCTGATGATCAATCCACCTCGCGTTCCAGATATGTTACGGGCTTATTCAACGATCGGGCCAGCGCCGAACGCGCGTATCAGGCTGTTTCAGCCCGCGGCTACACCAAAGATGATGTCAACGTCGTGATGTCAGACGACACGCGCAAGCGCTACTTTTCCGGCGAAGTGACCACGGAACTCGGGAGCAAAGCCGCGGAAGGGGCTGGCATCGGCGCCGGAATCGGCGGCGCGATAGGGGCTGCGCTGGCGGCTGTCGTCGCGACCGGCACTGCCATCGCTCTGCCGGGTTTGGGTATTGTTATCGCGGGTCCATTGGCCGCCGCAATCGCGGGGGCGGGAGCCGGCGGCGTGACCGGCGGCCTTCTGGGTGCGCTGATCGGGTCGGGCATTCCGGAAGAGCGTGTGCAACCTTACGAGGAAGGCATAAAACAGGGCGGCATCCTGATGGGCGTTACCCCCCGTTCCGACGAAGATGCGGCCCACTTCGAGCGGCATTGGAAAGACAGCAGCGGCCAGCATGTCATCGGCACGGGGCTCGGCGCAGCCGCGGGCGCCTGGACCGGCGCCGCTATTGGGGCTGCCGCGGGTCCCGTAGGCATGGCGGCTGGCGCCGTCGTGGGCGGCATTACGGGTGGACTTGCCGGCAAAGGTGCTGGAGAGGTAGTGAATCCGAAGCGCGGAGATGATCTCGCCGATCACAACCTCGCGAAGGGTGTGGGCGCGAGCGGCGGTGCAGTGGCTGGCGCTGCAATCGGTGCGGTCGGCGGTCCGATCGGCATGGCCGCCGGCGCTGCGGTCGGCGCGATTGCAGGGGGGCTTGCCGGCAAAGGCGCCGGCGAGGTTGCCAATCCCAAATACTCCGATGACCTCGCGGATCACAACCTCGCGAAAGGTACTGGTGCAGGTGCCGGTGCGGTGGCCGGGGCTGCGATAGGCGCCGCGGGCGGTCCCGTTGGCATGGCTGCCGGTGCCGCTGTCGGAGCGGTTGCGGGCGGTCTTGCCGGCAAAGGCGCTGGCGAGGTTGTAAACCCCAAG
>JANNGY010000394.1:0-2040 GCA_031404095.1 Betaproteobacteria bacterium
GTACCCACAATCGCTGGGTGCGCAACTGGACTGTACTTGTAACACTGGCGGGTTGGTTTGCTTTAGCTCTTGGTCTCTTCCGAATGTTTGCTGCCAGTCTCTATCAGCAATCCTCCGCGAACACGAGCGCAACCGTGTTCACGGTGCTGGAGGGCATATTGCTGGTTCTCGGGCTCATCATGACCTTCAAGGCCTATGTGCCCGACAAGAGGTAGTATGCTGGTATTACATTTCGCCATGTAGCCTAACATGGCGCTCCAGCGGACTAGCCGGTACGCGGCGCGGTCCATTATTTAATTCGCTGGCGGCCATCCGCTTAGCTCTACGTTAGCCCTCAATGGAAAGTGATCGCCTTTCTGCTGTGCTCAGTGAGATCGCGAAGCTTCCGGACTTCGCGGGTGTAGAGGTTCCATCGGTCACGATGTGCAGTTCCGCGGGAAACACGCCGCTGCATGTGGCAGCCATTCGCGGGGACAGGAATGCCGTTCTCTTACTGCTCGAGGCCGGCGCCGAGCCGAACGCGGTGGGCGAAGGTGGTTGCACGCCATTGCACGAGGCGCTTGCGCAGCAGCATGTTCAAGTTGCCCGCATGCTTGTGGCGGCCGGGGGCCAGTTGGACATAGAGAATCATGACGGCGTTACGCCGCGAGACATGGCGAAAACGATTCCCCTCTGGGAGGGTGAGAATTGAGGTCTAACGAATAGCGTTTATCGGTCGCGCAACCGAACTGAATTGAATCACGAACGTCTCCCGCGACAGATAAACCTTGTTGGACTGAACCGCCGGTGAGGCGATGGCGACAGGGGATTTGTTTTTGCCCGCCCGTCTACTGGCGCAAATTGTGGCACATATCGTTGCCGGTAGGCATCCGCACGGTGCGGCACCAGGCGTGTGCGCGTGGTGATTGTCGCAACTGCGTGACCGCGGGAGCCGTCAGTGTCCTGCGCGCCAGCGCCGCAGCCCTGCGCCGGACAGCGCAACCCCTGCCGACCAAACCGCGGCATCGCCCCCGTCCTTGTTCCCGCCCCTCGCGTATCAGCGCGTTGGTGCGGTTCACGGCGGTCCCCGGCAAGCGTGCGCCCGCAGGCCGGCACCCGGTGGCGGCAACCGCGACACTCCCCGTAACGTCCGCACCACGCGCAGCCGTCCTGACGCACAACACGGGCAGTGCAACACCTCCACGCTCGCCACGCGGCGCATGAAGTCGGCGGCGGACTCCACCGCCGCCGGGTTCGGTGGCGGCATCGCCAATGCCGCCCGCGCCTGGGCCAGTCGCACGGTCTTGCACGCCGACGCCAGCAGTCCGTAATGGCGAATTCGCTTGATGCCCGTCGGCAGGATGTGCAACAGAAAGCGCCGCACAAACTCCTGGCCCTCGATCCGCACGCACCGCTTGCCCGCCTCGCCATCGGCGCGCACTGACAGCGCCACGTCACGCGCGTCGATGGCCAGAATCCGCTCGTTGGAAATCGCCGTGCGGTGGGTGTAGCGGCCGAGGTATTCCAGCACCTGGGCCGGCCCACCCATCGGCGCCTTGGCATAGACCACCCACGAGTGACGGTACAGCGCCTTCTGCCGCGCACGCCACGCCGCCTCCTGCCCGTCCGGGTCGCGGTCGAGTTGCCCGTCCCGATGGGCCGCTTGCAGTGCCGCCATGAACTTGCCGCGAAACACGGCCGACAGTGCGTGCACCGGAAACAGGAAGTCCGGTTTCCGAACCGGGCGCTGCCACTGCCCTTGATTGTCCAGCGTCCCGCAGGCCATCACCGCGTGGACATGAAGGTGCCGTCGCAAATCCTGCGTCCACGTATGCAGCAGCAGACTGAAGGCGGGCATCGCGCCACCCGTCTCTTCCGCGCCACCGGCACCGCCGATCCACGCCGGGTTGGCGGCAAATTCAGTCAACGTCCGGGCGGTGGTGGCAAACAAGGTGTCGATCACCCAGCGCGGGTGTGCGCCATACAGGCTATTGAGGCTGTGCGGCAGGGTGAACACGAGATGCGCGTAGGGCACCGGTAGCGCTTCGGCAACGCGGCCTT
>JANNGY010000395.1:0-6376 GCA_031404095.1 Betaproteobacteria bacterium
TGTGAATGAAGGCGTAGGCATGAGTCTCGAAGGCTTTCTCACGGTCAAAAATCCCCTTCGGCGCACCGCAGTAGCTGCACCTACCGTCCTCCCACGAGTGCTCGATGCGCCGGAACCAGACGTTCCCGTCGCTGCTGGCGAACGATTTGGCAATGGAGTGCTTTCCGTCAGCGTGCCGCGAGCAATACACGCTGCGGCGGGCAAGCAGGCTGGTGATCTGCGTGATGCCGATGCCGAACACCTGCTTCGTCAGGATGTGGTTCACTCGCTTCTCCAAATCCGGAATCTTTTTCTCCAAGCCTTCGGTCAAGCGGCGGGTGATCTCGCGCAAAAACACCCCGGATTTCGTGCAGGGATCGAGAAACGTCACCGCCGGGTCGGCCCAAAGGTTCGCGCCGCCGTGGTTGGCGGCCCACGCCGCGGCCAGCGTGTCGAGCATCCGGTTGGCAAACTCGGGCGGCGTGAAAACCTCGTCGTTGGAGAGATTCGCGATGCAGGTCAGCACGTCCGGATTGCGCCGGCGCAAAATGAAGCTGGCTTGGTCGCTCACGGCGTCCCCTCCGGTGCCACAGCGGCGGCCAGCGCACCAAGGGAGACCACCGCAGGGGTGGTGTCGCCGCCAACCCCGGCGCCGACAAGTGCTGCCGTGGCCATATCGGCGGTTTCTGCCCCGACATTCGTACCCAGCCCGAAATCACTGCCCAATTCCACTGGGCCAATCCCCGGAAATGCGCATGCGAGCCCGTCGATCCGCGCGTTCGCACGGGAACTTGGGGTCGATCTCACCAAAGTGAAAGGAACCGCGCTCAAGGGGCGCATTACCCGGGAAGACGTTCAGGGATTCGTCAAGACCGAACTGGCAAAACCGAAGGGAGCATCCGGCGCCGGCGGTACGTTTGCACTCCCGGAAATGCCTTACGTCGACTTCACCAAATTTGGCGAAATTGAAAAGCGCGCGCTATCACGCATTAAAAAACTCTCCGGCACCAATCTCGCGCGCAACTGGGTGATGATTCCGCACGTCACCCAGCAGGACGAGGCGGACATCACCGACGTCGAGGCGTTTCGTGTCAAGACAAATGAAGAAAATGCCAAATCCGGTGTCAAGCTCACGATGCTGGCATTTCTCATCAAGGCAAGTGTCGCCGCCCTGAAAAAATTTCCTGAATTCAATTCCTCACTTGAATCCGGCGGCGAGAATCTGATCCTGAAGAAGTACTATCACATCGGTTTTGCGGCCGACACCCCCAATGGGCTCGTGGTACCGGTCATCAAGAATGCGGACCAGAAGTCGGTAAGCGACATTGCCCGGGAGATGGGTGAGTTGTCCGCCAAGGCGCGCGAAGGAAAACTCTCACCCGCGGAAATGTCCGGTGGATGTTTCACGATTTCATCACTCGGTGGCATCGGTGGCATCTTCTTTACGCCGATCATCAATGCACCGGAAGTCGCGATTCTCGGTGTCTCAAAATCATCAATGAAGCCCGTTTGGAACGGCAAGGAATTTGTGCCGCGACTGATTCTGCCGATGTCGCTCTCCTACGATCATCGTGTCGTCGACGGTGCGTCGGGGGCGCGTTTCTCAACCTACCTCGCGGGGTTGATGTCCGACATCCGCAAGCTCGTGCTTTAGGGGTGAACATGGCCAGCCTTGTAGAAGTCAAAGTACCCGACATTGGCGATTTCACCGATATCCCGATCATTGAAATTCTTGTCAAGCCGGGCGATATCATCAAGAAAGAGGACTCGCTGATCTCACTGGAAAGCGACAAGGCGACCATGGAAGTGCCTTCCACGCACGCAGGTGTCGTCAAGGAAATCAAGGTCAAGTTGGGAGATAAGGTGTCGATGGGAGCGGTCGTGCTGGTCCTCGATACCGCCGATGGCGTCGTAGTGTCGCCCATTCCTGCAAGTCAGCCGGCGCCGGTATCGGCGCAGCCTGCAGGCGCATTTGCCCGGAATGCGTTCCCCGGCGTTGCACCGGTTGCGGGCGCCTACTCTGGCGCGGTCGATATCACCTGCGAAATGGCCGTTCTCGGCGCCGGCCCCGGCGGCTATTCGGCGGCGTTCCGTGCCGCCGATCTCGGCATGAAGACCGTCATCATTGAACGTTACGCACAGTTGGGCGGCGTCTGCCTGAATGTCGGCTGCATACCGTCAAAAGCGCTTTTGCACGTCGCCGCCGTCGCGGATGAAACCAGCGCACTCGCCGAACACGGCATTGCATTTGGCAAACCGGAAATCGATCTCGTCAAACTTCGGGGATGGAAGGACAAAGTTGTCGGCAAACTGACCGGCGGTCTCGGAGGCATGGCCAAGGCACGAAAGGTTGAGGTGGTCCGCGGCGTCGGCCAATTCCTCGATCCCAATCATCTGGTGGTGGAATTGACGACAGGCGCAGGACAGGAAAAAACCGGCGAGAAGAAAATCGTCCGCTTTGAAAAGGCAATCATTGCGGCGGGGTCGCAAGTGGTGCGACTGCCGTTCATTCCGGATGACCCGCGAATCGTTGACTCGACCGGCGCGCTGGCGCTTAAAGAGATTCCGAAAAAAATGCTGGTGATCGGTGGCGGCATCATCGGCCTGGAAAATGGGCACCGTATATTCCACATTGGGCTCAAGGCTCGATGTGGTGGAAATGCTCGACGGCTTGATGCCGGGCGCGGATCGCGACCTGGTCAAGGTCTGGCAGAAAATGAATGAAAAACGCTTTGACAATATCATGTTGAAAACCAGGACTGTCGGTGTGGAAGCACGGAAGGACGGCATTTATGTTGCCTTCGAAGGTGAAAAAGCACCCAAGGAGCCGCTGCGCTACGACATGGTGCTGATGAGCGTGGGTCGAGCGCCGAACGGCAGGAAACTCAGCGCCGACAAAGCGGGCGTGACCGTGACCGATCGCGGTTTTATCAATGTCGATTCACAGATGCGCACCAATGTGCCGCATATTTTTGCGATTGGCGATCTCGTTGGACAGCCGATGCTCGCACACAAGGCCGTACATGAAGGTCACGTCGCGGCAGAAGCCGCTGCGGGGCAAAAGACACATTTCGATGCGCGGGTGATTCCAAGTGTGGCCTACACCGATCCGGAGGTCGCGTGGGTCGGCGAGACTGAGGACACCTGCAAAGCCAAGGGCATCAAGTACGGGAAGGGTGTGTTTCCTTGGGCCGCCTCAGGGCGAGCCATCGCCAATGGCCGCGATGAAGGCTTCACCAAGCTGATTGTCGACTCGGAATCTCATCGCGTGATCGGCGGCGGCATCGTCGGCACGCATGCCGGGGACCTGATCAGCGAACTGGCATTGGCCGTTGAAATGGGCTGTGATCCAACCGATATCGGCAAGACCATTCATCCCCATCCGACGCTTGGCGAGTCGATTGGCATGGCAGCGGAAATGTATGAGGGGGTTTGCACGGATTTGCCTCCGCAAAGGAAATAGCCATTTCGTCTCACCGCTTTGTCAAACTCAAGCATTGGAGCGCCTTCCAGACCATTTTGCCGCCAGAAACCGCGCCAGTGCTTGGGTTCTCGCCGCATTGTATGTGTTGGGTTCCAAGTGAACGCCAATCACTCCCGCCTGTTGCCGTTCTGCCCCACTTTGGCTGTACAGCAACCGAAAAACCGCTTGATTATTTCTTCACGCCAAAGCAATGCTCCATCGAAGGAAACCCCCCTTCCCTCACCTCTCGTGCATAGGCTGCCGCCGCCACTGAAACCGCCTGCCCCATCTCGACATAGCGTTTCGCAAATTTCGGCGTGAAGTCCGGAAACAGGCCGAGGATATCTTCCGTGACCAGCACCTGACCGTCACAGGCGGGCGAAGCGCCGATCCCAATTAGCGGCACTTTCAATGCCTCGGCAACGGCCCGCGCGACCGGTTCAACTGTACCCTCGATCAACAGGCCGAATGCCCCGGCACTTTCAAATTGCCGCGCAATTGCGGTCCACTTCTTTGCGGCATCTTCTTCGCGCCCCTGTGCCTTGAACCCGCCCATCTCGTTTACGCGTTGTGGCATCAGTCCAATGTGCGGCATGATCGGCAAACCACGGGCGACCAGGAACTCGACCGTGTCGACCAACTCGGCGCCACCTTCAAGTTTGAGTCCCTGCGCCCCGGATTCCGCCATTGCCCGGGTGCAATTCCGGTAGGCCTGCTCTCTGGATTCCTGATAACTGCCAAACGGCATGTCGAGCAATACGGCCGCGTGTTGTGAACCGCGCATTACCGCCTTCGTATGGGCAATCATGGTATCCAACGACACGCCGAGCGTGTTATCCATGCCATAGACAATCATGCCGAGTGAGTCCCCGACCAGCAACACATCGCAATGGGGGTCAAGCAACTGCGCCATCGGTTTTGTATACGCGGTGAGCATGACGATCTTGCGCTGGCCTTTCATGCCTCGCAATTCAGGAATTGAAACGCGCTTTTGTGAGACGTGAACGCTCATGGATGTGCCTTCAGCATGGTAGGAGAGGATATTGGCGGTATTATCGCGTTTTGTTTAGAGCATTCACTCAAAATCATGTCCCTGATCATTCGCTGGTTCATTAACGCGCTGGCTTTGATGCTGGTCGCGTACCTCTATTCAGGCGTCCAGGTCAACGGCATTATGGAAGCGCTGGTGGCGGCGCTGGTTCTCGGCCTGGTGAATGCGCTCATCCGGCCGATTCTGGTGCTCCTCACACTACCGGTGACGATTCTCACACTTGGCTTGTTCATCTTTGTTATCAATGCGTTCCTGTTCTGGTTTGTGGCCGAGATCGTCAAGGGGTTTACGGTAAGCGGCTTCATGGGGGCGTTGATCGGCTCGTTGATGTTCAGTGTGATTACCATCATCACCAGCTGGCTGATTTCAGGCAAAAAGGGACAGTAGGCAGGGCGCAACGGCACGGTGGCAGAGCCAGCGCCCGGCACCAAATGTGCGCAGGCACATTTGGCGAAACCCCGCGGCCTCCCAGCCAGCGGCCTGCAGGCCGCTGCCGTGCGCCCGGCACCAAATGTGCGCAGGCACATTTGGCGAAACCCCGGGCTTACCCCCTTGAAAAAAGGGGGAATGCCCACAATTCCTGCATGACCCTGTTTTTTCTGGAGTTTTAAATGTCCGATCCGACCCAAAACGCGGCTCCTGTGGCCGATGTCGCGCCGGTTGAAGCGGTTGCGCCCAATATTTCCACGCCGGAAGAGCAAGTCGCCGACCTCGAAAAGGCCCTCGCCGAGAGCAATCTCAAGGTCGCGGAGAGCTTTGACCAATTCGTTCGCGCCAAGGCCGAGATGGAAAACATCCGTCGCCGGTCCGCAGAAGACGTATTGAAAGCACAAAAATTTGGCGTGGAGAAAATTGCCGAGGCACTGCTGGCGGTGAAAGACAGCATGGATGCGGCGTTGGTGGTCGATAACACGTCGGTGGAATCGTTCAAGACCGGCGTCGAACTGACGGCACGCCAACTGACGAACGTCTTTGAAAAGTTCTCCATCAGGGAAGAAAATCCGCTGGGCGAAAAATTTGATCCGACAAGACACCAGGCGATCGCGGCGCTCGAATCCGAACAGGCAGCGAACACGGTGATCAATGTCATGCAAAAGGGATACATGCTGCATGACCGCATTCTGCGCCCGGCATTGGTGACGGTGGCCAGGGAAAAAACGGCCAATGCTCCGACGGATTCTTGAAATAAGCGGCTTGAGCCTTACTTACAGAACAACATTAACTATTCAGGATTGAGGTAATTATCATGGGAAAAATCATCGGCATTGACTTGGGCACCACCAACAGTTGTGTGGCCATCATGGAAGGCGGCGTGCCCAAGGTCATCGAAAACGCGGAAGGTGCGCGCACCACGCCGTCAATCGTCGCTTTCCAGGACGACGGGGAAATCCTGGTCGGTGCATCCGCTAAACGCCAGGCGGTTACCAATCCCAGGCATACGTTGTACGCCGTGAAGCGCCTGATCGGCCGCCGCTTCGACGAAAAGGAAGTGCAGAAGGACATCAACCTGATGCCCTACAGGATCGTCAAAGCCGACAACAACGATGCGTGGGTTGAAGTCAACGGCAAGAAAATGGCGCCGCCCCAAGTCTCAAGCGAAGTGCTACGCAAGATGAAAAAAACGGCCGAAGACTATCTTGGTGAGGAAGTCACCGAGGCCGTCATCACCGTACCCGCGTATTTCAACGACAGCCAGCGCCAAGCCACCAAAGACGCTGGCCGCATCGCCGGCCTGGACGTCAAACGCATCATCAATGAACCCACGGCTGCCGCGCTGGCATTCGGCATGGACAAGCAGGAGGGTGATCGAAAGATCGCCGTATACGACGTCGGACGGATTTCTTAAACAACTGGCTGTCGAAGTAGAATGCGATGCTGACGTT
>JANNGY010000396.1:0-4215 GCA_031404095.1 Betaproteobacteria bacterium
AGGCATCGGGCAGCGTGAAATGCCGGCGTATTTCCGCCAGATTGGCATCATGCAGCATCGCGTAAAGCGTGCCGGCCACCTTCCAGCGCCCGGCTTCCCGGCCGATGCCGACATCGCCACGCAGATCGACATCTTTAGCGAATCCTGCCGGCGGCGTGGCGGCAAATCCGAACACGTGACCGCCAATACGCTTTTCCATCATCAGCCCCACACCGGTGAACTTCAACGCGGGCCCGGGAGTCATTTCATCGACCCAGGTCAGGGTAGCTTGCTGAATCGATACACCGGGCTGCTCGAGCAGCGCTTCAAGCAGCCGCCCGTCGTCGTCGACTTCCTTCGGCTGGTTCAGCGCGCGCCCGGCGAAGTAGATCAGTCCGTCCTTGCCCCGCGTGAGCGCCAGTTCCGGCCCGACCAGCGTGATATCGGCGAATCGAATCTGGCCGATGAACAGCGACCACCACGATAGCGAAGCCTCGAACCGCGGCAGGCGCAGCGCTTCCGACCCGGCTTCACGCCGGGTGGCTTCGGCGGGCTCGCGAAGCACCACGTTTTCAAGTTCCACATAGGGACGGAATCCACGCCAGCGCCCGCGAATCGCCACGACCGACACATCCATGCCGGTGGCGGACGCGACGCGGCTGACGATGTCACCCTGGTAGCGTTCAATATTCGGCATGATCGCGTACTTGACGGTCAACACCGCAAATACCAGCAACATCGACGCCACCACCAAAACCCAGAAAATGGCTTTGGTGCCGGTCTTGCCAAGGTGGAAAACGAATTTTCTGATTTGATTGCTTCCTGGTTGCCTGGGCAGAAGGCTGAGTCGTGGTACTTACATGCTATTTTAGCGGTGCCCGGCTAAAGCAGCCTGTCAATAAGGCATTTTTTCATGCCCTGGCTCAGACCCATGTGGTCAGGCGGTCGCACCGGCGATCATCCGGGGCAACAGCACCACCCGTCCGTTCTTCAATAATCGCCACCGATGCCACCTGATTCTTTCGACGCCCAGATCGCCAAAACGTTTCGCGCCTCGCGCTATGCGGCGCGGATGTGCAATGCCGACGCCGGCCTGGTCGAGCAGCTCAGGCAAAGCGCCGCCACGCCGCTTTCTGCCGAGGTGATGCGCCGCCGGTTGCGTGGTGAACCGGGTGCGGAGCCGGGCGAGTTGGCCGGCGCCGAGCCGGACGAAGCCGCATTTCATGCCCGCCTGCGGTCATTGCGCCGCCATGCGATGGTGCATACCATCTTCCGCGATATCAATTCGCTCGCACCCTTCGCCGAGGTCGTCGAGTCGATTTCGGCGCTGGCCGATATCACGCTGGAGGAAGCGCAACGATTTCACACGCGCGCTGTCGCCGGGCGATTCTCGCTGAACGAGGCGGATGCCGGGGCCGAAGCCGCGCAGCTTCTCATCGTCGGCATGGGCAAGCTGGGCGGACGCGAACTCAATGTCTCGTCGGACATCGACCTGATCTTCGTTCACGCCGAAGACGGCGACGCCAACAGCCAGCGCTCGTGGCATGAATTCCATTCGGAGCTGGGCAAGCGCATCATCCGCGCGATCGATCACGTCGACGGCGATGGCTTTGTTTTCCGTGTCGACATGCGCCTGCGGCCCTTCGGCGCCGGCGGCCCGCTGGTGTCCAGCCTGGCCGCGCTGGAAAACTACTTCATTACCCAGGCCCGTCCGTGGGAACGCTATGCTTGGCTGAAAGGCCGCGCCATCACCGGCGCGCCGCCGACCATCGGTGCGCTCGAATCGCTGGTTCGCTCGTTCGTCTATCGGCGCTATCACGATTACGCCGCCATCGAGGAAATGCGCGACCTGCACGGCCAGATCCGCGCCGATGCCACCAAACGCAACCGGCTGGACGACATCAAGGTTGGCGTCGGCGGCATTCGCGAGGTGGAATTCATCGCGCAATTGTTCCAGTTGATCCGCGGCGGGCGCGATGCGACACTGCAAAGCCGCTCGACGCGCAAGGCACTGGCGCAACTGGGCGCATTGAAGATCTTTGCGGACGAGCGCGTCGACGCCCTGCAGGCCGCCTACGTTTTCCTGCGCAACCTCGAGCACCGGCTGCAATACCTGGACGACCAGCAAACGCAAATGCTGCCCCGCGGCGATGACGACCGGCAACGCATCGCCGAGGCGATGAATTATCCTGGCTGGGAGCCATTTTTTGCTGCCCTGAGCCACCATCGCAATATTGTCACCGGCGAATTTGAAGCGCTGTTTGCCACCCCGGGGAATGGCGCGCCCACGGGGCGGAGCTCCGCCGCCGAACGGGCCGGCGATCCGGCGAGCCAGACCAGCCAGGCCGGCCGAATGCCCGCAGCGTTGACCGGCCGCGACGCACTCGGCCAACAGGTGCGAAACATCGCTGCCGGATTGGGTCCGGATATCGCGGACGCGATCGGTGCCCGCATTGACACCTGGCTGGCGGCCGCGCGGACGCAAACACTATCCGCCAAGTCGCGGGCGCGCATGGAAACGCATGGAAACGCTGATTCCGTTCGCGCTGCGCGCCGCCCTGATTGAAGACCATGAGCCCGCCACCGCCGTAAAAGCGTTTTTCCGTTTGTTCGATCTCATCGAAGCCATCGACAAACGCGAAACCTATCTGGCCCTGCTGGTCGAGTACCCGCAGGTGCTGGAGCGGGTGGCGCGCATCGCCGCCAACAGCGCATGGGCCGCGGATTTCCTGCGCCGCCACCCCATCCTGCTCGATGAACTGATCACCCCCGCCGAGAAGAACGCCACGCTGGACTGGCGGGCCGAGCGGCGCGCACTACAGCGGGCGTGCGACGCAGCCGATGGCGATCTTGAAAGGCAATACGAGCTGCTGCGGCACGCCAAGCAGGTCGCCACGCTGAAACTCAATGTCGCGGATATCGAAGGGCGCCTGAGCGTGATGGCCTTGTCCGACGAGTTGTCGGCATTGGCCGACATGCTGGTGGATGTGGTGCTGGTGCTGGCGTGGCGGTCGTTGTCTTCGGCAACGGTTCGCCCGGTGTCCGGCAGCCTTGCGTCGGCCGGCGCCACCGATCAGGCTGCCGAACGAGATTGGCGTCCACCGCCCGGCTTCGCCGTCATTGGCTACGGCAAGCTTGGCAGCAAGGAATTGGGCTATGCATCCGACCTGGACCTGGTGTTCCTGTTCGACCCCGCCGCCGCAGACGCAGAAGTTGCTGGCAGCAGCGACAAATACGCCAAACTTTCACAGCGCCTGACGAGCTGGCTGAACACCATGACGGCCGGCGGCGTGCTTTACGAAACTGATCTGCGCCTGCGGCCCGACGGCGACGCCGGCCGGCTGGTGTCGAGCCTGGAAGGCTTCCGCGATTACCAGCAGAAGCGCGCCTGGACCTGGGAGCACCAGGCGCTGACGCGTGCGCGCTTTTGTGCCGGTGACGCCGCTATCGCCGCGCCGTTCGAGGCGATACGCCGGGAAGTGCTCGCCGCGCCGCGCGACAAGCGGAAGCTGCGCGAAGAAATCATTGCCATGCGCGACAAGATGCGCGCGGAAAAGAAAGACCGTGCCGGCCAGCTCGACCTCAAGCACACGCGCGGCGGCATCGTCGATGTGGAATTCATCGTGCAATACATCATCCTTGCCTGGTCGCACGAACATCCCGAGTTCCTCGGCAACCTCGGCAACTTTGCCTTGCTCACGCGCGCAGCCGCACTCGGTATCATCGATGAGGGCCTTGCCGCGACCGTCGGCGGGGCCTACCTCGCCTATCGCGAACGCCAGCATCGCGCGCGCAACAACAACGAATTGAAGACCTGGGTGGGACTGGAAGAATTCAGCGCCGATCGGTTGGCGGTGGTGCAGGTGTGGAACAGTCTGTTTGGTTGATAGTGGAGCAGTCCCTTGATGTGGCTCGGCGGAATTCGCTGAAGTAAAACTTCAGGTTTTTTGGGGAATGATCGCCTCTTGGCCTCGTCGGTCGGCTTGCCACGGGCTACCCGACGCCGCCGTTCCGCGAGGAATCGTCCGGTAGCCTGCGGCAACCTGACCTACGCGCGCGAGGCGGTCCGACAAAATTCGCCGGAAAAACCTTGAACCACGGAGACCACAGAGAACACGGTGAATCCAGATTTGTTCCTGCTTTTCCTCCGTGGTCTCTGTGCTCTCCGTGGTTCAGAATTTTGGGGCCGTGGCAAACTGCAAACCCCAGCACCGGCGCGCCTCCCCGGCCATTTTG
>JANNGY010000397.1:0-1886 GCA_031404095.1 Betaproteobacteria bacterium
GCGGCCCCCAACTTTACCTTGCGCTTGACACTCGACCAGAGACTGCTGATCAATCTTGAGGACCTGGCGCGATGGGCCATCGCCGGTGGCCTGGTCGACGCCGGTATCGTGCCGAACTTTCTCGATTCGCTCTATCTAGACGCGATGCTGGCCGTCAAGCCGCAGGCCGTGTCGATCGTTCGCTGACGATTGCCATGAACATCCGGCGCCAGTTGATCGTCACCGCCTGCGTTTCCAGCGCGATTGTGCTTGCCATCTTCACCACGCTGTTCCTGCAATCCCGGCAAATCGATCTCGCGCTGACGCGAAGCGAGTATGCCGGCAGGATCAACACCGATGGCATCAGCGGCTTGCGTGCGGTGACGGTCGACTACATCATGTTCCGCGACCAGCGCCCGCAGGCACAATGGCAGCAGGCGCATGCAAGCCTGCGGACGCTG
The DNA here is from genome assembly GCA_031404095.1 of Betaproteobacteria bacterium. Lineage (GTDB taxonomy): Bacteria > Pseudomonadota > Gammaproteobacteria > Burkholderiales > Usitatibacteraceae > UKL13-2. Next base: position 441 of record JANNGY010000397.1, read on the forward strand.
CTGGCCACCAACCTCTACCAGGGGACCGCCAAGCAGGTACTGATTGAAGACCTGCGCAAGCGCAACGATTACCTCGGTGAGATCTTTCCCGACCTGACAAAACTCTATGACGCGCGCGGCGCTGGCGCCGTACCGGCGGCCCTGCGGCGCGAAGTCGAAGCGCGCCTGGTGACGCAATTGATGGTGACCACCCAGGAAATGACCGCAGACGTCGCGCAACTGACGCATTTCAGCCTCAATCATCTGTCAAACGTGCAGGAGGAGCTGAATGTGGCCCTGGTCGTCGGCGTCGCGATACTGGCGCTGCTCATCGGCGCCAATCTGTTCATTGTCTCCCGAAGCATCCTGAAGCCGATCAGCAGGCTCCGCCGCGGGGCCGAGATCATCGGCGCCGGCGATCTCGACTTCCGGACCAACATTTCGTTCCAGAACGAAATCGGCGAGCTGTCGAAGGCTTTCGACACCATGACGTCACAACTCGCCCTGTCAAAGGCGCAGTCGGAAAAAAACGCATTTCGGTTGCAACAAACCGTTCAGGAACTGGAATCGTTCAGTTACTCGGTCTCGCATGACCTGCGTGCGCCGTTGCGTGGCATCGATGGCTGGAGCCTGGCGTTGCTGGAGGACTATGGCGCCGCGCTCGACGAGACCGCGCGCAGCTATCTGAATATCGTTCGCACCGAGACCCAGCGCATGGGGCACCTGATCGACGACATGTTGCAGCTGTCTCGTGTCACCCGGGGCGAACTGAGGCGGACAACTGTCGATGTGAGTGAGCTGGCGCAAGCCGTGGCCCAACGCCTGACAGATGCCCAACCGGCGCGATGCGTCGAATTCCGCATCGAGCCGGGCCTGACGGCGAACGCGGATACGCGCCTGGTCGAGGTCGCGCTGACCAACCTGCTCGGCAATGCGATGAAATTTACCGGTACCCGGCCGGCGGCATTGATCGAGTTTGGCAGCACGGTCGAAGCGGGCGCGGATCCAGCGGCACAACAGCGGGTTTTCTTTGTCCGCGATAACGGAGTCGGATTCGATATGGCGCACGCGGCCAAGCTGTTCGGCGCATTCCAGCGGCTTCACGCCGCGACTGATTTTCCCGGCACCGGCATCGGTCTTGCGACCGTGCAGCGCATTGTGCACCGGCATGGCGGCACCATCCGCGCCAAGGCGCAGCCGGACATGGGCGCCAGTTTCTATTTCACATTGGAGGAAGCACCATGAACGACAAAATCATTCTGCTGGTTGAAGACAATCCCAGCGACATCGCCTTGACCCAGCGGGCGCTGGCCAAGAGCGCAATCGGCAATCCGCTGGTCATCGCCGACGACGGCCAGAAGGCACTCGACTACCTGTTTGGCGCCGGCGAGCACGCCGGCCGCGACACCGACATCCAACCGGTGCTGATCCTGCTGGACCTGAAGCTGCCGAAAATTGAAGGGCTGG
>JANNGY010000398.1:0-15182 GCA_031404095.1 Betaproteobacteria bacterium
ATTTTCCTTTGGAAAAAATAACCGGGATACTCCCCGGAGGAAAGGCAGCCAATAAAACATCAGGTAGCGAAATTTGGGAGCAAAGAGGGCTCGATGTTCTGAGCGATACTTCAGCACGACCTAAGTGCATACACTGCGCAAGCGACTGCGAGACGAAAGATACGGCAAACCCTTTGATTCGTCAAGGAAAATGAAAATTCTTCCGGTTTGACGATTTAAGTAATTTTTCCGGGGCGGAAAGCCCCGTCGTCGCGCACCGTGGCGGTGGCCGATGCGCGCGTCGGCCGCGTCTGTGAAGCCCCTCAGGAGCCGGCCTTGGCACCTGCATTTCCTGTTATTATGTGCATATGCACGTTTATACGCCATGAAGGCCGCCATGCTTCCTGCCGACTGCGATCCGCTGCCGTGCACCGGCGCGCGGCTGCGCAAGCTCACGCGTCGCATGACGTCGTTCTACGAGCAACACCTGCGGACGATCGGCATCCGGCTTTCGCAATATTCGGTGCTGATGAATCTCTCCACGCAACCGCAAACGCTGTTGCAGCTCGCCGACCGCCTGGAAATGGACCGCACCACCCTGACCCGCAGCCTCAAGCCATTGGTGGACAGCGGCTGGGTGGAAGTGGCACCGGGCGCGGACGCGCGCAAGCGCCTGCTGGTTCTCACCGACGCCGGTCAGCGCTTTCGCACGCAGGCCCAGCAGGTGTGGCGCGACGCACAAACCGCGCTTGAGGCCCAGTTGGGCCGTTCATTCGTCGCCGATCTCAACGCACAACTGGAACACGCCCTCTCGCAACTCAAGCCTGCATTGGCTGAAGCGAACTAGGCATGACAGCGGGCAGTCAAGGCCGACAACACTACTGGACGATCACGCTGGTCGCGGCGGCAATCCTGATGATCACCATGGGCATTCGCCAGTCGATGGGGCTGTTCCTGTCGCCGCTGAATACGGCAACCGGCCTCGGTATCGCCACCATCAGTTTCGCCTTTGCCATCGCCCAGTTTACCTGGGGTGCGGTGCAACCCATTACCGGCGCGATCGCCGACAAGTACGGCCCCGGACGGGTGCTGGCAGCCGGCATCGTCCTGCTCGCCTTTGGCAGTGCGGTAACGCCTTTCATGACCAGCGCGTGGGGCATTATTTTCTCGCTCGGCCTCGTGTCGGCGATCGGCTCCGGCGGCAGCAGTTTTTCGGTGCTGCTCGGCGCGGCCGCCCAGCGATTGCCGCCTGAACAGCGCGGCATGGCCTCGGGCATCATCAATGCCGGCGGCTCGTTCGGACAATTTGTTTTCGCGCCACTGCTGCAGCGCCTGATTACCACCTTCGGCTGGATGGGAGCAATGTGGTCGATGGCGCTGATTACGCTCGCCGCGCTGCCGCTGGCGCGAATGCTGCGCCGTCCGCCGCCTTCGGCGACGGCCGTGCCATCGGGTGAGGCGGCGATGTCCGGCATCAAAGCCGAGCCGGAACAAACCCTGCGCGCCGCGATCCGGCATGCAATGTCCGATCCCAGCTACCTCCTGTTGCACGCCGGTTTTTTCACCTGCGGATTTCACATCGCCTTCCTCGTGACCCATCTGCCCGGCGAAGTGCAGCTCTGCGGCCTTCCGGTCGAGGTCGCCAGCTGGTCGCTGGCGATTATCGGCCTCGCCAACATCGCCGGCAGCCTGTACGCCGGCTGGGGCGTGCAGCGCTACCGAAGCAAGTACATCCTGTTCTGGTTATACGGGTCTCGCGCCGCGCTGGTGACGTTCTATTTACTGGCGCCAAAGACCAGTCTCACGTTCTACTTCTTTGCCGCCGGACTCGGCTTCACCTGGCTCGCGACGATACCGCCGACCGCAGGCGTCGTCGGCAAGCTGTTCGGCGTGCGCTATCTCGGTACCCTGTTCGGCCTGACGCTATTGACCCACCAGATTGGCGCTTTTTTTGGCGCATGGCTGGGTGGCGTCGCGATTACCCTGCAAGGCAGCTACGACTGGATGTGGTACGCCGATATCGCGCTGGCCGTGATCGCCGCACTCTGCAATCTGCCGATCAAGGAAGCGCGCATTGAACGGGATGTCGCCCCCTTAAAGCTCGCCTGAGTTGCCATGCTAGACTGAAATTTCTGCCCATTGCGGGTCAAGCTCGCCGGATCCGGAAGGTCAACATGAAAAGAGCCCAATACTCCCAGCGCGGCCCGGTCCCGCAGGAATTCATCGACGCAGTCGATTTCGAATTGCCGCCGCTGACCAGCGGGCAAGTGCTGATCCAGGTACTGGCCGCCCCGATCAATCCATCGGATATTCTGACGTTGACCGGCGTATACGGCATGCTGCCGCCACTGCCCGCCGTCGGCGGCAACGAGGGCGTGGGAAAAGTGGTCGCGCTTGGTCCGGATGTGACTGCACCCGCCGTGGGCCAGACGGTGTTGTTGCCCGTCGGCAGCGGCACCTGGTCCACACACGTGATTGGCGAAGCCAAAAAATTGATGCCGTTGCCGAACGACGCCGATCCGCGGCAATTGGCGATGATGACGGTGAACCCGCCGACCGCGTCGCTGATGCTGAGCGAATTCGTTACCTTGCAAGCGGGCGAATGGGTGATCCAGAACGCTGCCAATTCCGGCGTCGGCGCATACCTGATTCAACTGGCAAAACTGCGCGGCCTGAAGACGGTCAACATCGTGCGCCGCGATTCCGCCGTGGCCGGGGTCTTGGAACTCGGTGGCGACGTGGTCCTGGTCGATGGTGGCGGCCTGGCGAAGCGCGTGGCCGAAGCCACGGAAGGCGCGAAGATCCGCCTCGCCATTGACGCCGTCGGCGGCGTCTCGACCGACAATCTGGCAACGTGCCTGGCCGAGGGCGGCACCCTGGTCAACTACGGCATGATGAGCGGCGAGCCCTGCCAGGTGTCGCCGGCCTCTTTCGTCTTTCGCGACCTGACCTTGCGGGGCTTCTGGTTGGCGCTGTGGTTCCGCAAGGCCACGCCTGTGCAACAGATGGCGGTGTTCGGCGAAGTGGCGAAACTGATCGCGACCGGTAAGTTGAAATCGCGAATTCAGGCGACCTATGACTTCGGTGCGATCAAGCAAGCCGTGGCTGCCGCCGCCAAAGGCGAACGCGACGGCAAAATTCTGATTGTGCCAAATCAGCTACCATAGTCGCTTGTTCCTGCAGGGCCACAGCACCGCAGGGCGCGGCGCCACGCAAAGCGATGAATTTCATTCACAGCCAGGGAGAGTTTGAAATGAAAACTTTGATCATGACCGCCGCACTCGCGATCTCCATGTGCACGGTCGCCGGTTCGGCATGGGCCAAGACCTCTTGCGACGACGTAAAAGCCCAGATCGAGGCAAAGATCCAGGCAAAGGGCGTCAAGGAATTCACGCTCACGGCCGTGCCGAAAGACGAGAAGACCGATCTGCGCGTGGTCGGCACCTGTGACGGTGGCACGAAAAAAATTACCTATAAGCGCGGCAAGGCGGCAAGCTGATCGCAGGACGATTCGCAATGCGCCGGCGACGGTTATTGCGGTAACGTCCCGCGCGAAGCTTGGCGGCCGTCGGTAAAACGGAGGAAATCGTGTTCACCGCGAAATTTGGCTCGCACCGGAATTTCTCCTTGGTTGCCGGCCCATTGGCCACAATTTTACTGATGCTTGGCGCCTGCTCAGGTGGCGGCGGGGGCGGCGACTCGTCGCCCACCACGCCGCCCGGTCCTGTCATTCCGCCGGCGCCCGCGGGCCTGGTTTCTTCCGCATCGACCTTTACCGCCAATTGCGGCGGTGTCCCGAATCCCGGCACGGTCTATACGAATGCCGAAGTCGAGCCGCACGTCGCCATTAATCCGGCCAACCCCAATAACCTGATCGGTACCTGGCAACAGGACCGCTGGTCCAACGGCGCCGCGCAAGGCACCGCCGTTGGTTTTTCTTTCGATGCGGGCGCGACCTGGACCACACGACCTTTGCCGGCCTCGCGTTGCGGCGGCGGCAACGCAGCCAACGGCGGCGACTACGAGCGCGCCACCGACCCCTGGGTGACGTTTTCACCGAACGGTGTGGCCTACCAGATGTCGCTATCCATCAGCGGCGCAATACTTGAGCCTGGCTCGGTTTCCGCCATGCTGGTATTCCGCTCCACCGATGGCGGGCAATCATGGAGCAGTCCGGCCACCCTGATCCGCGACGGCGAGAATTTCTTCAACGACAAGAACTCCATCACCGCCGACCCGACCGATGCGCGTTTTGTCTATGCGGTGTGGGACCGGCTCACGCAGGATAATCGCGGTCCGGCGGTTTTTTCCCGCACCGTCGACGGCGGCCTGACGTGGGAGCCGGTGCGCGTCATCCATGATCCCGGCGTGAACAATCAGACGCTCGGCAGCGTGATTGCGGTGCTGCCGGACGGCACGGTGATCAATTTCTTCAACCAGCTCATTGCCGTGGGAAATACCCTGGCCGGCAGCTTTCAGGTGATGCGTTCTACCGACAAAGGTGTAACCTGGTCGGCGCCGATCAAGGTCGCGGACTTCCTCGGCATCGGCACTCGCGATCCGGAAACCGGCGCGGCAATTCGCGACGCCGGCTATCTCGGCCAGATTTCGGTCGGCCCGCAGGGGCAGTTGTACGCAACCTGGCAGGATGCGCGCTTCTCTGGCGGCACGCGCGACGCTATTGCCTTCGTGCGTTCGCTCGACGGTGGCCTGTCCTGGTCGGCGCCCGTGCAGGTCAACGGTGTCCCGGGCGTGCAGGCCTTGACCCCGACGGTCAACGCGCGCGCCGATGGCACGATCGGCGTCAGCTATTTCGACATGCGCAACAACACCGCATCCGCCACTTCCCTGCCGGTCGACCATTGGCTCGCCACGTCAAGCAATGGAATCAACTGGACCGATCGCCGCGTCACCGCCGCTTCGTTCGACCTGAGCATTGCCCCGGTGGCGAGAGGGCTGTTTATCGGCGACTACATGGGCCTCGTCAGCAACGGTGCCAGTTTTTACCCGTTCTACGTGCGCACCACCGGCGACATCACCAATCGCAATGACGTTTTTGTCACGCCGATCGCGGTGCCAGTGGCATCGGCGCCGGCAGCGGCAGCAGATATCGCCCGTGTGCGCATGGCTGACAGCGCCACGTCATATGCACCCAACGCAGAACACCGCCAGCGTGTGCATGCCAACATCGTCCGCAGCATGGAACAGCGAGTGCCGGGCTGGGCGACGCGGCGCGGCTGGACGACTGACGCGCAATAAACTCCAGCATTGGCGCGGCTTCCAGGCCAGAAGCGGCTGATGAGGCGCGTGGAATGGCGTTCTGCACGCCAAGTTCTCGAAACCTCAAAAATCTGTCATTCCCACAGGCGGGGATCCAAGTTGACTACAAAATGATCTACGAAAATTGGATTCCCGCTGCGACCAAGGGAAGTCCCCGTGGGACGCGGGAATGACGAAGATTTGAGATTTCGAGATATTTCCAATCCAGCCTGCCACGATGCTGTCTCGTTCACCAGGGCTCCTGGCAAAACATATACCCATGCGGCCGCACCGTTTTTATCTTCCAGCCGGCTTCCTTGTCCTGACTGAAGCGCCGCCGCAAGCGATAAAGCCGCGCATCGACCGAGCGGTCGGCGTTGCTGTAGTGCAACCCGCGCAGGGACCTGAGAATGTCATTTCGCTGCATCACCTTGCCGGCATTGCTGGCGAGTAGCCACAGCAGGTCGAATTCCGCCGGTGAAAGCTCGATGCGCTTTTCATCCAGCACCACTTCGCGATTGACACCGTGTATCCGCAGCCGGCCGAATTGGAGGATATCGCCGTCAGCCGCCGCCTGCGGACCATGCAGCCGCCGCGTGATCGCCTTGATGCGCGCCAGCAGCACGCGCGGCTGCACCGGCTTGGCCAGGTAATCATCGGCGCCAAGCTCAAGCCCAAGCACCTGATCGAAATCCTCTTCCTTGGCGGTAAGGATGATGATCGGCACCGTATTGCCCGAAGCGCGAATCTGCCGGCAAACGTCGAAGCCGTCCTTGCCGGGCAGCATGACATCAAGAATCACCAGGTCCGGCTGCTCCTGGTTGATGCGCTTCTGCGCCTCATCTCCGCGCCCCTCAACCAGCACGTCGATACCCTGCTTGCCCAGGTAATCGGCCATGGCGCGGCACAGGTCGGCGTCGTCATCCACCAGCAGGACGCGGATGATGCCGGTGGTGGCTCTCTCAAGCGCATGGACTTCGTTCAGTGTATTCATCATGGCTCCCAGGCAAATCAGCTATCGATGTGTCGCGACCGGCAATTTCCAGGCACTCACCATGTGAGTGAGACGCGGGTACCGCCCAGCATGGAATCGGATATCTGTGCCGAGCCGCCGTGCCAGCGTGCAATCTGCTTGACGATGGCAAGACCGATCCCCGATCCGCCCGACTGGCGCGCACGGCTGTCATCGAGCCGGGTGAAGGGTTCGAACAGGCGCTCACGCTCCCCCACCGGCACGCCGGTGCCGTCGTCGTCGACCTGCAGCCGGCGCTGGCCATCGACCGAGGTCACGCGCAGTTCAATGTGCTGTTTCGCGTAACGCACGGCATTCTGCAGCAGGTTGGCTGCCGCGCGGGACAGGTAGCGATAGTCGCCGTCGACCGCCTCGCAGTCAGGATGAATGCTGATCTGCACGTCGCGCCCGGTGGCGCTAGCCATTTCACGAGCATCCTCGGCCAGTTCGGTCAACCAGGGCTCGACATCGATCGGCCCGATATCGAGCTTCGGTTCCTCGCGATCGAGCCGCGCGTATTCCAGCAGTTCGGTGGACAAGTCGTCGAGCTGGTCTATCGCCGAATTCATCAGGTGCAGTTCGTGGTTCTTCTCTTCAAGTGTTGCGGCATGGATCGCCAGTTCATGGCGGAAGCGCAGGCGCGTGATCGGCGTGCGGAATTCGTGCGATATCGCGTTGGTCAGGTTCTTGTGCGAACCCAGCAGTGCGGCAATCCGGTCCTTCATCTTGTTGAACGAATTCGCCAGCGGATAAAGTGCCGCGCTCTTGCGCATGTCGAGGTGAAAATTGAAGCGGCCCTCGCCAACCTGGCCCGCGGCGCGATCGAGTTTCTTCATGTCCCACCAGAAGAGCATCAACCACAGCAACACCGCCATGCCATACAACAAAGCCTCGACCAATACCGTGAATTGGGTGGTCGTGAGGAAGCCGAACATGGGGGTGCCTTTCCACATCGGCACTTCCACTGCCACGACATGGTTGCCGCCAAGGATGGTGCGGAACATCTCGCTGCCTTTTCCTTCCGGCAACGGGCGCACGAAGGTCTGGGCGGATTGGATGCGTGCCAGGGCATCGGCGCCAACGCCGGGTTCGGACGCAAGCTCGGATAACTTCATCAGGCGCGACGGTCCCATGAAGTCTTTCGGCGAACCGACCCGCTCTTTCAATTGCGCAAAACGCGCCGGCCATTCGGCCTCCGGGAAAGGCCTCAGCACCTCTTCAATGTAAGCATAAGTCCGGCGCACGCGCTCATTCGATATCGACGCCATGTTTTCCTGGTAGGCACTGTCGAACACCGCTTGCTGAATCTTGAACGACGTCAACGACGTCAGAAGAATCAGAATCCAGAGCTTGAGAAAAAGTTTACCCATTGACCCGCCTTGGTACCGGTAACTGAAACGATGCCACGCTCATGTTGGCCGGCTTCGGACCTTGCCTGTCGCATTTGTTCGACGCATTGATAGGACACATTCTGGGTCGCGCCACCCACGCACGGTCAACATCAGCCATCGTAGCAGCCACCAGCGCCGCATGCTGCAACAGATTGCGACAGATTGCGGCCACCGGTGACAGGCTCTCCGTCTGCACCGGCGAAATTGCCGGCGACTCTTCGGCGCGTGGATACTGCTGTGCGTCGCAAATTGCACCGGCGGCTGATGGCACCGCGGCCATGCGCTCGCCAGGTTCGGCGGCCGCTTGCCCGCGTACTGAAATCAAAACGCCATCGGCCGGCCAGGTGGCGCCCGACCTGCCGATGGCGTGAGGCTGCTCGATGTACCCGTGCAGGCCAGGTCAGTACGTCGCCGTCAGGTTGATGAACACCCGGCGACCGAGCGCGTCATACACCTGCGGGTAGGTGTTGCCATTGCCAAACGCGGCGGATACGAGGCCACTGAGCGGCGGGTCCTTGTCAAAAATATTGTTGATGCCGCCGCGAAGCGTGATGTTTTTGTTGATCGCCCACGAACCGGCAATATCAAAATAGTTCATGGCCGCGAGCCGCTCATCAAACGGCAGCACGGCGGTTTGCAGCAGTGGGGAAGAACTGGTTCCCTCTTGCATCACTTCACCGACGTAGCGCCAGGTCAACGCCATATCGAAGTTCCAAGGAGTCGTCCAGGTGGTGCGGAACTTGTGGCGCCATTTCGCCTGCGGCGCGCCACAGGTTCCGCCGTGATAGCCGGCGCAGTCATATTCGCCCAGCCCCGGAATCGGTTCGAGGACGAACTCCCGCGTATAGGTTCCCAGGAAATCAAGTGTCAATCCCCCGTAATTTTGCATCTTTTGGCTGTAATTGGCGCCGACATCGACACCCGACGTCTTCAACTTGCCGAGATTCTGGTTGGTGGCAACGACATTGCCGGCGGGCAAGGCCCACAAGGTGCCGAGGCGGTCGCGCTGGATCAGGTCGCAGAATGACGCCGCGCCGGTCGCGAGGCATTGTGCCAGCGCGACGCCGGGTGGCGGAACCAGGATGACTTTCTCCACCTTGATATTGAAGGCATCGAAGGTCGCGCTGAATTCCCTGGTGGGCGTAAACACAAACCCGAGCGTGTAGCTGTCCGAGATTTCCGGCTCGAGCACCGTGTTGCCGCCGAACAGGGCGTTGTATTGGCCGGCGGGACTGTCAAGGAATGCGTTGCCGTAAAGGTTAGCCGGCAAGCCGGTACGCGCACATTCGGCCTGCGTGTTGACGCGGGAAGGTCCGCAGGGATCAGCATTGAGGTTGAACAGGCCGACCGCCTGCGCACCGTACAACTCGGCCGCGTTGGCGGCGCGCACCGCGCGCTGGTAACTGCCGCGGGTACGCAGGCTCTTCACGGGCGCCCATTCGAGTCCGATTCCGTAAGAGTCGGTTTTCGGGCCGATGTTGTAATCCGAGCGCCGGTAGCTGCCGTTGACACTCAGCAGTTGCGCAAACTCGCGGCCCTCTACCAGCGGTGCGCGGAACTCGGCAAAATATTCCTTCACCGTGTAGGCGCCGGCCTGGCTCACCAACGGGCCGCCCTGCCCGGCAAGGTCACCGGTGGTGAACAAACTATCCGTATCGAGTTGGAGGCCTTCCTCGTGGCGCTCGAAACCGGCAGCAAAGCCGACGCCGTTATTGGCTGCGGGCAACTTGATCCCGTAGTTGCCCAAGTCTGCCGACACACTGCCGCCCTGGATTTTCTGTTCGGTGAAACCCTTCTGGAACCCCGGCGTTTGCAAGAACGCCAGCGCTTCCGGGGTCACGCCGCCGAGGCTCCAGATGTTGTACGGCACACAGCCCGGGGCGCCGGAGCGGCAGACAATGTTGCCCCCGGCGCCGCGCACGGCATCCAGCGCCTGGGCAATTCGTGTATTGGAGAAATCGTTCTTGTAGGTCTCCTGGTAGATCACCTTCGCCGATTGCGCAAACAGATCGTAGTTCCAGTGGGTGGCAAAGTCGCCCTTGACGCCGATAACGCTACGGAACGAGGTATGGCGGATATCGTCCTGGCGACCGCCGCCTTCGACGTTGCGGCGGAGGATGAAGGCGTCGGCGAGATCGTTCGGGCCTGATGTGGCGGTGAACCCCAAGTCGCGTTTCCAGTCCGCCGACAGGAACGGATTGTCAAAGTGAATCGGGTTGCCGCCGCCAACGGACGCATCGAAGCCGAACAATCCGCTGGGTGCGATCTGCGCGACAGTGTGATCGTCGTGGAACGAGAATTCCGCATACAGTTTCGCGTTTGGCAGGATATCGTAATTGGCGGAAGCGTTGAAGCCATAACGCTCGGAAGGCCGCTGGAAGTAGTTCAGCGGCGCGAAATTGAACTGGTCATTCGCCCCGACATAGGCGCGGGTATTGCCGGCCGCGTTGGCGACGGTACGCGCCCCGGCCGCCACCACGAACTGGCCCGGGTAGCTGGTTCCGGAACCGCCGCAGCGAAGCCCGGGCCCAAACGTGATGCCGTTGATGACATTGGTGGTGGCGACCGTCGCATTGCCGATAGAACAGGCGCTGAAATCGCGCTCGGACTGCAGCAGCGCATCCTCTTTCTTGTAGTTGAAAAACGCGGTCGCGTTGCCTTTTCCATTGGCGAAGTTCCCGCCGACCAGCATGCTCATGTCGAATATTTTTCCGTCGGCGCTCTTGTCGCCGGGAACCTTGAAGTTGCCGGGATTGGAAATGGCGCGTGCGCGGATCATGTCGGCCACGCCGGTATCATCGTGCTGCTGGTGGTTGTAGAAGCTTTGGTTGAGTTCGAACTGCACGCCCTCGAACTTGTCGTTCATGATGAAGTTCACCACGCCCGCCACCGCGTCCGAACCGTAGATGGCGGAGGCACCGCCGGTCAGCACCTCCACGCGTTTTATGAGCGGCGCGGGAATCTGGTTCAGGTCCGGCGCGGGGCTGTTGTTGCCGACGCGTGGGGTGCCCGCCGGCATGCGCCGCCCGTTGACCAGCACCAGCGTTCGCGTCGGGCCAAGGGCCCGCAGATTGACGGTTGCGGTGCCGGTTGCGCCGTTGGATACATTGCCGCCCTGATCCGCAATCACCTGCGGCAGGTTATTGAGCAGGTTTTCCACCGAACGCACGCCGTCCATGCGGATGGTCTGCGCGTCGATCACGGCCACCGGGCTCGCCCCCTCAAGATTGGGTGGCGGAATCCGAGTGCCGGTCACTTCGATCTTTTCGGTTGCCTGCGTCGGCGCGGCAGTGGTCGCGGCCTGCTGCGCATTGGCCGCCTGTGCCGCCATCAGCGCCATGGCCACACTAGTGGCAATGGCTCGGGGCTTTGCTGAAAATACGGTAGTCCGCTGATTGTTCTTCGTCATGCTTGCCTCCTGGTTTTTGTGCGTTATGTAATTTTCCGAACCTGCCTGATCGCCTGAATATCCTCTGCGCTGCCGGTTGTGCATCCCAACTTCGCAACTGCTGTCGACACAAACGATTACCGCCACGCAACGCACATCAACCGCGCCGCATGCGCCGTGCCACGAGGCACATTCAGTGCCCGGCACTCGACAAGGAAGCATCATGAATGGGCGCACCGCGACTATTTGCACCGCTTTATTTCGCATCGCAACGATCTGAGTCGGCGAGGGGCCGCGGTGTCGTGATTTGCGACAATCGGCCGGGTTCGCCACGCATGCCGGCTCGCGCTGCGACGCGCGGTGACATTGGTCACATTTGCGATGACAAAAAAACTGCAGTAGATGACCTCGCTGTTGCGCGACCGCAACAAATTGCGTATCCGCACCGACTTCTGCCGCGCACCGACACTGTTATCATCTGCTCCACAATAGTCAGGAGGTGACCGCCGTGCTCAACGCCCTGGATTCAATCGTGCCGCAGCGTTACTGGGCATGGATGACTTGCGCCATTCTGTGCATCGCGTGCATCCTGCTATCGGCAATTTCCGGCTGGTGGACCTTGCCGGCGCTGGCGTTTGGTGCCATCACGCTGGTCGGTTATATCGACTATTCGCAGGATCGGCAGGCGATTCGCCGCAACTACCCGGTGATGGCGCATTTTCGTTTTATTCTCGAGTATTTCCGACCGGAAATCCGCCAGTATTTTCTCGAGGCCGATACCGAGGAACTTCCTTTTTCACGCGCACAACGTTCGATCATCTACCAGCGCGCAAAGGGTGTGGCCGACAAACGTCCGTTCGGCACACAACTCAATGTCTACCAGCCGCATTACGAGTGGATCAATCATTCGATGTCGCCGTCGGACATCGACGGCCACGATTTCCGCATCTCGATCGGCGGGCCAGATTGCCGGCAGCCCTACTCGGCAAGCGTATTCAATATCTCGGCGATGAGTTTCGGTGCGCTGTCGGCCAACGCGATCCTTTCCCTGAACGCCGGCGCCAAGCGCGGCAAGTTCTATCACGATACCGGCGAGGGCTCGATCTCTCGTTACCACCGCCAGAATGGTGGTGACCTGGTGTGGGAAATCGGCTCGGGCTATTTCGGCTGCCGCAACCAGAACGGCGGTTTCGACGAGGCGGCGTTCTAGGCAAACGCGGCCGCCGGGCAAGTGAAAATGATCGAGATAAAACTTTCACAGGGTGCCAAACCCGGCCACGGCGGCGTGCTGCCGGGCCCAAAGGTGACGATGGAAATCGCCGAGGCCCGTGGCGTAATGGCCGGTGTGGACTGTATCTCGCCGGCGAAGCATTCGGCATTCTCCACACCCATCGAAATGATGCAGTTTGTCGCAAAACTTCGCGATCTCTCGGGCGGCAAGCCGGTCGGCATCAAGCTCGCCATCGGCCATCCGTGGGAATGGTTCGGCGTCGTCAAGGCGATGCTGCAAACCGGCATCACGCCCGATTTCATTGTGGTGGATGGCGGCGAGGGCGGTACCGGCGCCGCGCCGCTGGAATTCACCGATCACGTCGGCGCGCCGATGCGCGAGGCATTGATGCTGGTGCACAACACGCTGGTCGGCGTCAACCTGCGTGATCGTATCAAGATCGGTGCGTCCGCCAAGATCGTGACCGCATTCGACATCGCGCGCACCATCGCCATGGGCGCCGACTGGTGCAATTCCGCGCGCGGCTTCATGTTTGCGCTGGGCTGCCTGCAGGCGCAGACCTGCCATACCGGCCATTGTCCGACAGGGGTGACCACACAGGACCCGAAACGCATGCGCGCCCTGGTGGTGCCTGACAAATCAGAGCGGGTGTACCAGTTTCATGAAAACACGCTGGCCGCGCTGAAGGAATTGCTGGCCGCCGCGGGTCTCACCCATCCCAGCCAGCTTGGGCCTGAACACGTCATTCGCCGGGTTTCGTCCACCGAGGTCCGGTCACTGGCCGCGTTGCACACCTGGACCAAGCCGGGCGAGCTCCTGACATCGGTCACTGACCTGCCGGCGTTCAAGGTGTTCTGGAACGTGTCACGCGCCGACTCCTTCGTCGCACCGCCAAACGTGTTGGCGATGCACGGCGCGAAAGCCGAAGAGGGGCAAGCGATCAAGCGATGAGGAATGAGGGCGCCAGGATCGCGGATTGAACTGTGGCAGCGACTGCGATCATCGGGATGCTACGTGACAACCCACCAATTTCGGCAAGCCGTCGGATTCCCTGCGGCAACCCGACCTTCGCACTTCGTGTTTTTGACCGAAACCCGGCGCCAATGGTCGATCTCGTTCCCGGCATACAGATTATTTGGCGTTGCGTGTAATCTGGTTCCTTCTGCAAACTGATTGGCGGCACAAATCATGAATCGCCTGGAACACGACACTTTTGGCGCCATCGAAGTCCCGAGTGAGCGCTTGTGGGGTGCGCAGACACAGCGATCGCTTGAGTACTTTCACATTTCCATCGAACGAATGCCGGTCGAGTTGATGATGGCGCTGGCGGCGGTCAAGCGCGCCTGCGCCGCGGTGAATCGCGATCTATCATTGCTGGCGCCGGACAAGGCATCCGCTATTATCAACGCTGCGGACGAGGTACTGGCCGGACAGCACGCCGGCGAATTTCCCCTCTCGGTCTGGCAGACGGGCTCGGGTACGCAGTCCAACATGAACATGAACGAAGTCCTGGCCAATCGCGCCTCGGAACTGCTGGGCGGCGGTCGCGGCAGTGAGCGGCTGGTGCATCCGAACGATGAGGTCAATCTGGGCCAGTCGTCTAACGACATCGTGCCAACCGCGATGCATGTCGCCGCCACCACCGCGCTGGTGACGCGCCTGCTGCCCGCGCTACATGCCCTGCGCGCCCGCCTCGCGCAAAAATCGGCGGAATTTGCCGGCGTCATCAAGCTCGGCCGCACCCATTTGCAGGATGCGACACCGTTGACGCTCGGCCAGGAATTATCCGGCCATGTTGCGCAACTCGATCATGCAGAACGCATCATTACCGCGTCGCTGTCGGGAACCTGCCTGCTGGCCGCCGGCGGCACCGCCGTCGGCACCGGCCTGAATTCACATCGCGAATTTGGCGGACGGGTGGCAGCGGAACTGGCCGCGCAAACCGGCTTACCTTTCGAAACTGCGCCGAACAAGTTTGCCGCCATCGCCGCCCACGACGAGTTGGTGGCCGCGCACGGCGCGCTCAAGACGCTCGCCGCCGCGTTGATGAAAGTCGCCAATGACATTCGCTGGCTGGCTTCAGGCCCGCGCGCGGGCCTGGGCGAGATCTCGATCCCGGAAAACGAGCCGGGTAGCTCGATCATGCCGGGCAAGGTCAATCCCACCCAGTGCGAAGCGCTCACCATGCTGTGCGCACAGGTTTTCGGCAATGACGTTGCGATCAACTTTGGCGGCGCTTCAGGAAACTTCGAACTGAATGTCTTCAAGCCGGTCATCGCCCACAACTTCCTGCAAAGTGTGCGTCTGCTGGCCGATGGCATGAACAGCTTCGAGGCGCACTGCGTGCGCGGCATTACCGTCAATAGTGCCCGGATCACCGAACTGATGGAGCGTTCGCTGATGTTGGTGACCGCGCTGGCCCCGCATATCGGCTACGAACGCGCCGCCGAAATCGCCAAGCGCGCGCACCACGGGGGCCGCACGCTGAAGGAAGTGGCGATTGCCCTCGAATACGTGACCTCGGAAGAGTTTGATCTCTGGGTGCGGCCGGAACAAATGATCGGGCCAGGCTGCTAGTTCGCCTCAATCGGCGTTTGCAGACGCTTGATCTTCCCGCAGCAAGCCGCACATCGCCCCTGAACAATTCCCCTCGCCGGCGCGGGCGAATGCCTGGTCGCGCGCTTCGCATCACGCACCGCGCTTGCCATTAACGTCGAATACTTGCCTGCATATTTCATGGGTCGGCCCCTTTTCGTTACCATTTTCACTCTTGGCAATGGTCAACTTTGTGAGATCCAATTTGTACTTCGTGTTGCGCTGGGCCTTCGCGCTCGATAGCGGGTCGCTGGCCGGCGCCGGGTTTGCCAAATGAGCGTTCTCTTCCCGTGGCATGGCTCGCCATGCCGTGGTCAGTCGAACGAA
>JANNGY010000399.1:0-14942 GCA_031404095.1 Betaproteobacteria bacterium
GTGGTTTTGTGGATGGCCAGCCAGTCGCCATCCATGATGCCGACGTCCTTCATGCTCATGCCGGAAACCTTTAGCAGGTAATCGGCCTTGGGCTTGAACATCAGCGGGCTCACCGGATAACGTCCGACGACGTTTTCCTGAGCCAGGATGGGCGAGCCGGCGGCGACTTTGCCGATCAGCGGCATGCCGCCTTCTTCGTCGTTGACCGCCTCCGAGCCCATCGCGCCGCCTTCGCGGATGCGAATGCCGCGCGATGAGCCGGCCAGCATTTCGATGGCGCCTTTGCGTTCGAGCGCGCGCAAATGCTCTTCCGCCGCGTTGGGCGAGCGAAAGCCCATCGCGGAGCACATTTCGGCGCGGGTGGGGGGCATGCCGTTCTCTGCGATCCAGGCTTTGAGAAAGGCGAGTATTTCCTGCTGTCGTGCGGTAAGTTCGTTCATACCTGTCTTTTTATACAGGTTTCGGGAAAAATGCAAGTTCTTTTGAAAATCGATGTGCACCGAGCGCCAAAGAGCTGTCGCCCCGGCGCAGGCCGGGGCCCAAGTTCAGCAACGTCAAATTGGGCCAAGCCGCTGCATCGGCTTGGCGTTCGGCTGGCGCGGCGCATGCGCCACAAATTCCCCGCCTCACCCACGGCCTGCGCCGGGCGACAGTGTTTTGGATTTTGGTGGTAAGGCCGGAACAACGATGCGGTCGAGAAATTACCGCGAGGAATGTTATTCTTGATCGGTCAATCTTTCGTTGTTTTACAACCTTCTCACGACGGAATTACGCCATGTATCGCCGTTTGCCGCAGTACATCCTCGCGATCATATTCGCCTCCGGATTGGTGTCGCCAATTACGTCCGCTGCCGCCGAACTTCGCGCTGGCCCGATGGCCGGGGCGTCGCATATGCGCGGCGTGAAATTATGGTTGCAGGCCAGTGGTCCTGCCCAGGCCGTCATTGAATACTGGGATACGAACGAGCCGAAAAAAATCCTGCGCACCCGGGCACAGGCGCTGCGCGAGGAAGAGGACTTTGTCGCCCATGTCGACATCGGCGCGCTGGAGCCGGGCCGCACCTACGGCTACCGGGTCAAGCTCGATGGAAAGGAACAGAAAGTACCGCAGCCACTCGTTTTTCGCACTCAGGCTTTGTGGCAATGGCGCGGCGATGCGCCGGACTGGAAGCTGGCGTTCGGCACCTGCGCCTATACCAACGAGGCCGCTTATGACCGCCCCGGCAAACCGTACGGCGGGCCGCCGGAAGCGATGAATATCTACGACAGCATCGCCAGGCAAAAGCCCGACATGATGCTGTGGGGCGGCGATTACCTCTATCTGCGCGAGGCCGACTGGGATAGCGAATCCGGTCTGCGCTACCGCTGGAAGCGCGACCGCGGCGTTGCGCAACAGCAGGGACTGCTACGCACCGGTCACCATTTCGCCATCTGGGACGACCATGAATACGGGCCCAACGATTCCAATTCGAGCTACGCCTTGAAAGGCGAATCGCTGAAACTGTTCAAACGCTATTTCGCCAATCGCAGCTATGGCCTGCCGGAAACGCCGGGCGTATTCGGCAATTTCAACTTCAATGACGCCGAATTTTTCCTGACCGACAACCGCTATTACCGCGACAACGACTATCTGATCGCCGAGGACAAGGCGCTGCTTGGCGCGGTGCAATTGCGCTGGCTGAAGAACGCGCTGCTGGCCTCGGTGGCGCCGGTGAAGATCATCGTGCTCGGCAACCAGATGACGAACGCAATCAACACCTATGAAGGCTGGGACAATTTTCCCCGCGAGCGCGCCGACATGCTGAAGTTCCTGGTGGATCAGAAAATCGATGGCGTGGTCATCCTCTCCGGCGACCGCCATTTCACCGAAATGCTGAAGACCGAACGCGCGGGCACTTATCCCTTGTACGAACTGACCTGCTCGCCGCTGACTTCGGGAATATCCGCCAGTGCCGTGGCAGAAAAGAACAATCCGCAAATCGTTGCCGATACGTTTGTGGCGGAGGCCAATTTTTGCACGGTGGAGTTTTCCGGGACGCAGAAAGATCGCAAGCTGACGATTCGCAGCTTTTCACCTATGGGCCAGAAGTTCTGGGAAAAGGACATTGCCGTGTCGGCGTTGCAGTCGCCGAAATAGTGCGCACTGCACTTTTCCGGATGCCGGGTTTGGCCCCAGCACTCGCAGAATGAAGCACACCCCTAAAACCGATGGCGCATACCGGCCGCCAGGCCCTTGGGGTCAGCGCCGTTGTTGGCGACGCCGCCGAGGATGCCGTTAACCGCGAAATCGTTGCGCGAATTGGCCTGATTCGCGATCGTGCTGTAAAAGACCATCAGCTCGGTGCGCTTGGAAAACTCATAGCTGTAGCCGATGGCCGAGAAACGCGCTTTGGTATTGACGGCGCTGCCGCGGTCGAGTTTCAGTTCCTGGTTTTCGCCGTAACTTGCGCGAACATTGTGGCGGCCAAAATTGCCCTTGTATGCCACGAAATAAGTGTTCAGTTTGACCTCCGTCGCGGTCCCGGGTGTGAACGTCTTGCGCAAGCCGGTGGCGGCAAGGTTGCCCTCGTACTTGATGGATTCCCACACCAGCCCAAGAACGTGTTTGCCGGCAAAGGTGTAGCCGGCGCCGAACTTGGCAGCGGTATCCTGCGTGCGCACGGTTGCCGTATTGGCATACTCGTTGTGACGTTCCGCTGCCGCCGCCAGAATCAGCGGGCCGCCGCGATAGGTGACTGACATCGAGAAAAGGCTGGGGTCGCAGGCGACGGTGCAGGTGCCCTTTTCTTCATTGGCGCTGTAGGCGATTCGTCCGGACAGGCCGCCCGCGTCAGGGCTCCAGTACTGGATAACATTGCGCTGGCGGCGATCAAAGCCCTGCCGGGTCGCGGCATTGGCGCTGGTGGAGGTGGTGTTGCCGCCAAGGATGTTGGTATAACCGGCAATGCTGGTGTTGCTGAACGGATCCAGCCGGGTGGTGGCATTCTTGTACGGCGTGTCCCACTGGCCGAGGAGAACGCTGCCCCAATTGCCTTTCAGGCCGACGCCGCTGTTGCGGCTGGCGAAAGTATCCCCGGTCTGCGGTGAATCGGGGCGCACCGAATTCTCCACCTGGAACCAGGCCTCCAGCCCGCCTCCGAGCGACTCGGTTCCGCGAATGCCGATGTTCGACGAGTTGCTGCTGACGCGGCTGCGGTTGGCAATGTCATTGCTGCTGACGGCCGATCCGGAAGCCTTGACGCTCTCGAAATTCACATACAGGTTGCCGTACAGCGTAATGGGGCCCTCCGCGGCAAGGGCGCCCGCATGGGCGATGATGGCCGCGAGCGCGAACGCGGCCTTGGCGAGCGCGATGGGTCTTTTCTGCATGTGAAATTCTCCTCGGGAAATGAGTGCAATTTGTCGTTGTGGTGTCGTTGGCGTCATGGGTTGGTCATCAGGGCGAGGAAAGTCTTGTCGAGATTGGCTTGTGCGTCGGCCAGCCGTGCCCGCGCCGCTTTCGTCCAGGCACGGTCCCTGGTCAGCCGGCTGGTGCTATCGGCCAGCATCCGCTTGACCTCCTGCGGTTGCGGCCCGCCGAGCCCGCGGCTGGCGCCGATCATGCCTTCCGCCGACAACGATTCGCGAAAGCGTTTCTCGGACAAGGGAAATTTGGCGCCTTCGCTGCCGGCCTTCTTGCCCGCCTCCGCGTAAATGCGCGCCGCGTCGGCATACTTGATCTCGGCAGGCTTGAGGCCGTTGGCGCGCCCGAAGTCCACCAGTTGGGAGGCGAAATGATGGCCGACCCGGAAAGGTACATCGGCCTCGCGTTGCAGCACGTCGGCGAGTTCGGTGGTGGTAGAGTATTCCGCATTCACCTCATCGAGGGAACGCACCGAATTGACGACCAGGCTTGCGACCAGAACGCCGAGCTGGCGAAACATGTCGATCGCACCGTCCGCCGTTTTCTGCACCTGAATCTGCGACTCCGGCCAGGCGGTCGGCGGCTTGTAGTCCGGCAAGCCGGGACTGACGTTGTGCGCCTGAATCAGGTAGGTCTGCGCGTCGCCGACCACGGTACTGGCCGTTAGGCGAAGGCGGTTCAATCCGTTCGGATTACGTTTCTGCGGCATGATGCTGCTGGTGCCGGTGAGGGCGCCCTCGCGAAGCAGGATCCATGGACTGGTCTGGTGATACTGCGTATGGATGTCCTGCACCAGGCTGCCCACGGTGAGCGCCGAGATGGCGCACAGGCTGCCGATTTCCGCGCTGACGTCGCGCGTCGCGAGTTGGGTCGCATCGTATGAATTTTCGACGACGCCATCAAAGCCCAGCAGTTCCGCGAGGCGCGGTCGATTGACCGGAAAACTCGAGGTGCCGAGCGCCGCGGAGCCGTATGGCGACAGATTGACGCGGGCGTAGCTCTCGCGCAGGCGGGCCGCGTCGCGCTCGAAGGAGGCGGCAAAGGCGAGAAGGTAGTGAGCGTAGGTGGTCGGCTGCGCCTGCACCCCGTTGGTGTAGGCGGGTACGATGGTCGCGACGTTTTGCGTGGCGAGGGCGAGAATGCGATCGCGCGCTTCGTCCATCGTATCGGCAAGATCGAGCGCGCGCTCGCGCAGCATCACCCGGCGGGTCGTGGCGAGTATGTCCTGGCGGCTGCGGCCGGAGTGCATACGGGTCGCGTCCGGCCCGGCGATGGCGATGATGAGTTTTTCGGATTCGGCGTAGTCGCTGGGCCGTTTCGCGCCGGGCTTTTCGCCATCGGCAATCACCTGCACCACGCCGCGCGCAATGTCGGCCGCGAGCGGCTTCGGCACGATGCCCTGCTCGGTCACCATCACGGTGGTGGCTTTGTTGAATTCGCCGAGCCAATAGAAATTGTCGTGGATGGGCCGGGCGACCTTCGTCTGCGCCTGGCTCGTGGCCGCGATGGCGTTGATCAATATCAGGGCGGCAATCGCCGCGAGATTATCGAGTTTCATGGCGCGGAATGTCCTCTGGTCTGCCTGCATTTGCGATGACGCACTCTAGCCGCGGCCATACTGCTGGTCAAATATATTGAAAGTGTGCTATTGATACATTTAAAATATAGGTAATCGGGGAGTGTAGAGTGGAACTGCGGCATCTTCGTTACTTCATTGCGGTCGCCGAGGCCGGGACATTCACCCTGGCCGCCGCGCGGCTGGGCATTCAGCAGCCGCCGCTCAGCCAGCAGATAAAGATGCTGGAAACAGAGATCGGCTTCAGCCTGTTCCGGCGCATGCCGAAGGGCGTGGAACTGACGGTGGGCGGCGGCGTCTTCCTCGACGAGGCGCGAAACATCCTCGCCAGCGTCGAACGCGCCAGTCAGCGGGCCGGCAGCGCCGCGCACGGCAACACTGGCAAGCTCGCCCTCGGATTCACCACGTCGACGATCACCCATTGGCTGGCGCCGCGACTGATCCGCGGATTTCGCCAAGCCTACCCGGACGTTGAAATCGAGTTTCAGGAAGGCAGCGCGGCGAAGCAGATCCTGTCGGTGGCCAACGGGTCGCTTGACGTCGGCATCGTGCGCACGCCGGTGCTGCGGCCGGATGGCGTCAGCTTCCGCACGTTATTGAAAGAACAGATGCTGCTGGCCTTGCCGGCGAGCCATCCGCTCGCGCGCGCCGCCGCTAGGGGCGGGCAGGGAAAACTCGCCACCCTCTCGCTCAAGGCGCTGAAGGATGACGCTTTCATCCTGGTGCGGCGACCGGGCGCGCCGGGCATGTATGCCGACCTGATCCTCGCGTGTCATCGCGCCGGGTTCGTGCCGCAAATTGCGCTCGAGGTCGAGAATATGATGTCAAACGTCGCGCTGGTGGCAGCCGGGGTCGGGGTGTCGGCGGTGCCGGAATCGATGCATGACATTCATGCCGATGACGTTGCCTATTTTCGGCCGAAGGAGGCGGCACAACTGGTCGCGCCCCTCACGCTGGCCTATCGCACCACCTCGCCCAACCCGACGACCGACCGCTTTCTCGCCTTTGCCGAAAGCGTCGGCAAGCAGAAAACGCAAGCGGTCGTGGCATGAGGCCCAGGTCGCTAGTGTAGTGCTTCGTATTTAATGCGACTCAAGTTCATTTTCATCACCCCACTCCATCCCCGGCAACGGGGGAAGGAGGCGCATTTGGCGGCGATCATGCGAATACTTGCATAAGTTCCAAACAGAATGAAGCACTACACTAGAGCCGCCAGAGCTGCCGCCCGCCGGCCCGCACCGCAGCCGCATCCAGCACCGATTTCACGTCGATCACCGCGCCCTGCAGCTTGACCTTTTCCAGCAACGCCGCCAGCGGCTTGTCGAGATATTCCTTGTGTGACACCGCCAGCACCACCGCATCCGCCGCCGGCATGCGGTCCCAGTCGGTGAGCACGATGCCGTATTCGTGTTGGGCTTCCTCGGCTGCGGCGTAGGGGTCATGCACCCGCACCGTCAGCCCGTATTCCTTCAGTTCCTTGACGATATCCACCACCTTGGTATTGCGCACGTCCGGGCAATTTTCCTTGAACGTGAGGCCGAGCACATTGACGGTGCCGCCCTGCAGCTTGCCGCCGGACCGGATCATGGTCTTCACCGTGTTCTCGGCGACGTACTTGCCCATGCTGTCGTTGATGCGGCGACCTGAGAGGATCACTTCGGCATGGTGACCGAATTTTTCCGCCTGGTAAGTGAGGTAATAGGGATCCACGCCGATGCAATGCCCGCCGACCAGCCCGGGACGGAACTTGAGGAAGTTCCACTTGGTGCCCGCCGCCGCCAGCACTTCGGCGGTATCGAGGCCCATGCGGTTGAAGATGATCGCGAGTTCGTTCATGAAGGCGATGTTGATGTCGCGCTGCGAGTTCTCGATCACTTTGGCGGCCTCGGCGACGCGAATGCTCGAGGCACGATGCACGCCGGCCTTCACCACGGCGCCGTACACGTTGGCAAGGCGCTCCAGCGTCTCGGGCGTATCACCGGAGACCACTTTGATGATACGGGTGAGCGTGTGTTCCTTGTCGCCAGGGTTGATGCGCTCCGGCGAATAGCCGACGAAGAAATCGCGTTTCCATTTCTTGCCGGAGGCACGCTCGAGTTCCGGGATGCAGACTTCTTCGGTGGCGCCCGGATAAACGGTGGACTCATACACGACGATGGCGCCGGCCTTCAGGTGCGGGCCGATGGCGCGGCTGGCACTGATCAGCGGACCGAAATCCGGCAGGCGCGCCTCGTCCACCGGGGTCGGCACGGCGATGACGATGACATCGGCCTGGGCAAGTGCGGAAACGTCGGTGGTGCAGGTGAGTTGGTTCGCCGCCTTCAGGTCCTCGGTCGAGACCTCGCCGGTGGGATCGACGTGTCGGCCATACGCCGCCACTTTCGCGGCCGACAGATCGAAGCCGACGGTGGGAAACTGCTTGCCGAATTCAACGGCGAGCGGCAGGCCGACGTAGCCGAGTCCGACGACGCCGAGGGTTTGCTGTGTCATTTAATGCTCCCTGATTTTCATTTTGCGAAGTGTTTGTTTTGATCTGGACAAACTCAAGCACTGGCGCGGCTCCCGGGCCAGAAAGGCGCCAGGAGCCGCTTCCATGCTGGAGTTTGTCCATGGGATTCCATCGTCAATCAAACAATGTTGTCATCCTGAGCGAAGCGAAGGATCTCGTCGCGACGAGATCCTTCGCTTCGCTCAGGATGACATGGATTCTTTAAAGAAAAATCGTACAAGTTAGCGCTTATGCGCGTGCGCGGGAATGACAGGGATTTTAGGTGGTTCCAATTCACACCCGATAATATTCCCGATACCACTTCACAAATCTGGCAATGCCTTCCTCCACCGGCGTCGCCGGCTTGAATCCCACATCGCGTTCCAGCCGCGAGACATCGGCCTGCGTGGCCGGCACGTCGCCGGGCTGCATCGGCAGCATATCCATGATCGCTTTCTTGCCGAGGCATTCCTCCAGCGCGTTGATATAGCGCATCAGCTTCACCGGCGTGTTGTTGCCGATGTTGTAAAGGCGGTACGGCGCGTAGCTGGTGGCGGGGTCGGGCGCATTGCTGTCCCACGCCGGGTCCGGGGTGGCGGTGTGGTCAATCACCCGCACCACGCCTTCGATAATGTCATCCACATAGGTGAAATCGCGCACCATGTTGCCGTGATTGAACACCTGGATCGGCTGCCCGGCCAGGATCGCCTTGGTGAACATGAACAGCGCCATGTCCGGCCGTCCCCAGGGGCCATAGACGGTAAAGAAGCGCAGCCCGGTACACGGCAACTTGAACAGATCCGCGTAGCAGTGCGCCATCATCTCGTTGGCTTTTTTCGACGCGGCATAGAGCGAGATCGGGTGGTCGACCGGATCCGACTCCGAAAACGGCAGCTTGGTATTGGCGCCGTAGACCGAGCTCGATGACGCATACACCAGGTGCTTCACGCCGTTATGGCGCGAGCCTTCGAGGATATTGGTGAAGCCGACCAGGTTGGCCTCAACGTAGGCCTGCGGATTCTCCATCGAATAGCGCACGCCCGCCTGGGCCGCAAGGTTCATGACCGTGTCGAATTTCTCCGCGGCGAACAGCGCCTTGGTGCCTGCCGCGTCGGCGATATCGAGCTTGATGAAACGGAATCGCGGGTACGCGGCAAGGCGCGTGAGGCGATTTTCCTTCAGCCGCACGTCGTAGTAATTGTTCAGGTTGTCGATGCCGACGACGTCATCGCCGCGTTCGAGCATGCGTATGGCCAGCGTGTGGCCGATAAACCCGGCGACGCCGGTGATGAGGATTTTCATGGAGTGGGCAAGGTGATGTTGGCGCGAAAAGTCGTCGGTGCGCCGCTCATTGTAACCAGTCTGGCGAGGCTCGCGGCAAGGTGCACATCGTCAAACAGGGCAAATTTGTTCTCGGTAGCCGTAGGGTGCGCACCGCGCACGTTTTGCCGAAGCAGCGTGCGCGGTGCGCACCCTACGCGAGCTCTAACGAGGCCGAGAACAAATTCACCGTGCATCGTCAATACGGCAGCGGCACATCCGATTTTGCCGCCGTCAGCACCCGCCGGAAATCCTCCTTGATGCGGTTAAGCCCGGCTTCGGTCTCTGCCTCGAAGCGCAGCACGATCACCGGCGTGGTGTTCGAGGCGCGCGCCAGGCCAAAGCCGTCCGGATACTCGACGCGCACGCCATCGATGGTGATCACTTCGGTGGCGCCTTCGAACTTGGCGCTCCGCTGCAATTCCTCGACCAACGCGTGCGGCTCGCCTTCCTTCAGTTGCCAGTTGAGTTCCGGGGTAGAGATGGCATCGGGCAGCGCCTTCAGCGGCGCATTGGCATCGGCGCCCCTGCTGACGATTTCCAGCAGGCGCGCGCCGCAATACAGCGCGTCGTCGAAGCCGTACCAGCGTTCCTTGAAAAAGATGTGGCCGCTCATCTCGCCGGCCAGCGGCGCGCCGGTTTCCTTCATCTTCAGCTTGAGCAGAGAGTGCCCGGTCTTGTACATGGTCGGCTTGCCGCCGTGATCGCGAACCCACTTGAACATGTTGCGTGAAGTCTTCACGTCGAAAATGACTTCACCGCCGGGAACCCGCGACAGCACATCGGCGGCAAACAGCATCAGTTGCCGGTCGGGGAAAATGATCTCGCCGTCCTTGGTGACCACGCCCAGCCGATCACCGTCGCCGTCGAATGCAAGCCCGAGCTCGGCATCGGTTTCTTTCAGCGTGCGGATCACGTCCTGCAGGTTCTTCGGCTGCGCGGGATCGGGATGATGATTGGGAAAAGTGCCGTCGACTTCGCAGAACAGCTCGATGACTTCGCAACCCATGGCGCGGAACAGCCGCGGCGCATAGGCGCCGGGCGCGCCGTTGCCGCAGTCGACGACTATCTTCATCGGCCGGGCCAGCTTGGCGTCGCCGACGATGCGCGCAATGTAGGCGTCGGCCAGGCTCCGGGTTTCGTAGGTGCCTGCGCCGGTCTCAAAATCACTGGCATCGATGGCGCGCTTCAGCGCCTGGATCTTGTCCAGCGCCAGCGTCTCGCCCTGGATGACCATCTTGATGCCGTTGTAATCGGGCGGATTGTGCGAGCCCGTGATCATCACGCCGGACTCGGTGTTGAAATGGAAGGCGCCGAAGTAAACCATCGGCGTCACCACCATGCCGATGTCGATGACGTTGATGCCGGTCGATTGCATGCCGCGCGCCAGCGCCTTGGCGAATCGCGGCCCCGAGAGCCGGCCGTCATAGCCGATGGTGATGGTGGTGCCGCCGCGGCGCTTCGCCTCGGTGCCCAGTGCCTTGCCGATCAGCTCGACCGTTTCGTCGGTCAGTGATTTGTCGACGATGCCGCGAATGTCGTAGGCCTTGAAGATTTCGGATGCGACTTTGCTCATGATGTTTCCAATGGTTGCGGATTTTCTATTTGCCACCATCCGACCCTCACCCCAACCCTCTCCCGCCCCGCGGGAGAGGTAGCTGGACTCCCTCTCCCCGGAAACGGGGAGAGGGCTGGGGTGAGGGGCTAGTGGCAGGGAGGAGATTTAGTTATTTGGTTTGTGCAAGTCTTTTCAGTTGCCAAAGTCAAAAAAATATGAAACACCCGCCGCGTCATCCAGCTGCCGCCGGGGAACGGGCCGGCGAGAAATCCCACGTGCCCGCCATGTTCCGGAAATTCCAGCGTCACCTGCGGCGAAACTTCATTTTGCCGGGGCAATGCGGAGGCCGGCAGGAACGGATCATTGCGTGCGTTCAAGACCAGAGTCGGCACCTTAACATCGAACAGGCCGGGCTTGGCGGAGGCACGCGTCCAGTAGTCGTCGGTGTCGCGGTAGCCGTGCAGCGGGGCCGTCACTTCATTGTCGAATTCGCGCAATGTTCGCGCGCGTTGCATCACGTCCTCGCGGAAAATGCCGGGGTGCTGACGTAGCTTGGCCAGCGATGCCGCCTTCATGGTGGCCAGGAAGCGGCGCGTGTAGATTTTGCAAAAGCCATGCTCGAGGGCCGCGCCCGAGGCCATCAGGTCCAGCGGCGCCGAAATGCCCACCGCCGCGGAGGCAATCGCGGTCGCGGCACTGCCTTGTTCGCCCAGCCATTTCAGCGTGGCGTTGCCACCCAATGAGATGGCAGCGACAAACAGCGGCTGATCGGGCGCCTCGGCGCGGGCGCGGCGCAAGATCCAGTCGATCTCGGTGGAGTCGCCCGAGTGATAGGCGCGCGGCAGGCGATTCATCTCGCCGCTGCAACCGCGAAAGTGCGCCACCAGCCCGCGCCAGCCACGGCGCGCGACCTCATTCATCAGGTTCAACGAATAGATGCTTTGCGATGAGCCTTCCAGCCCGTGGAACACCACCACCATCGGTTGGTCGCGCGGGCCATCGATGCGGTCGACATCGATGAAGTCGCCATCGGCCTTGCCGTGCGGCGTGGTATCCCAGCGCTCGCGCAGGTAATGCGGTCGAGGAGGCCGGTCGAAGACGAAAGGATAAACCGTCTGCCAGTGCGCGCCGAAGCCGCCGCGACCCAGCCACCACGGCGCACGGTATGCGTCGTGCGCCTGGCCGGCCGGGCCATTGG
Organism: Betaproteobacteria bacterium; assembly: GCA_031404095.1. Lineage (GTDB taxonomy): Bacteria > Pseudomonadota > Gammaproteobacteria > Burkholderiales > Usitatibacteraceae > UKL13-2. The sequence continues at coordinate 11,544 of JANNGY010000399.1, forward strand.
ACTCCGCGCCGGAAATGGCCACCGACGTTGTTGCCGCTACCATCTCGCTTTCCAGTCGATGCGCAGGCGGCCATCCGCCGCGGGCTGACCGATCAACCGCAGCTGGGAGAGCACATTTTCCGGTAGCGCCGCGGATGGCGTGACGTATCCCGAGTAGCCAATCTGGCGCGGGGATGCGGTTTGAATCGAGCCGCCCCCGTCAAGTTTCAGCGCGCCGCTGGATTCCGTGACGACGTAGTCGATGACCATGTCCCGTCCGGTGATTTTCAGTTGATAACTCCCCAGCGGCGTCGGGCTAACCGGCCGCAGCCCGAGATTATCCGCCTTGATGAGCGCCTCGCCGCCGACACGCAGGTCATGACCATAGCCGAGGGAAAGCCGTGACTGGGACGGGGTGCTGAAGAACAGGGTTCCCGACGGCGCGAATATCGCCAGCATCGGCATCGCCTGCTGAAGCGTTTCGGCATCCAGGGTCAGCGCCAACTCGCTGATGTCGGCGGCCTGCCAACCGGCGCCGACCTTGAGGGACCCGGAAAGGGCGGGCGATGAAGGTGTCAGGGTCCAGGACGCGCGCAGGCGCAGCAGGTCCACCGGGTTGAATTTCCAGGTGAGGGGCACCGTCAAGGCGTCGGTCCCCTGCTTCGCGCGCAGCACGCCGTAGCCATCCCAGACCGATCCCGTTACCGCCACGTTCCACGGTAGCGGCAGCGCGCGGTTGAGGTACCCCTCAAACGGATACGCCGGCAGGAATTCGATGGCGCCGATGATGAAGGCGGCGATGAACAGCAGCTTGATACGGCGACGCGTCAACCACGTCATCTGGCCACCCCGGCGGCCGGTGCGCTGCGATCGGCCAACTGCATATCGATCGACACTTCGCGATTGTTGCCGGGCAGCGCCTGCAGCGAAAGCGACGCCAGTTGCAGTTGATGCCGCATTTGCACCTCGCCCAGTCGATCCCACCATTGCGCATAGGCGATTCGCGGGATGACGATGCGGAAACCGCGGCCGGCTCCAGTGTCAACGCTGGCGCGCGCGCCGTCGCCAAACACGGCCTGCAAGGTGGCGATATCGGCGACCGTGGGCGGGGCGGGGACAATCGCCGAGGTGCTGTTGAGCCGGCGGATTTCATCGGCCTGCTTTTGCATCACGGCGAGTTGTGCGGTGAGTTGCGGCAACCGCGCCATCAGGCGATCGCGCTCACGCTGGGCGGGCAGCCAAACCAGGGCCCACAGCAGGATCAGAAGCAGCAGGGCGGCACCGATGCTGATGATGCGTTGTTGCCGCGCGTCGAGGCGATGCCAGCGCTGGCGCAGTGGCGCAATTTGTTGCGTTAACCTATGCACGAAACTACGCGCGAACTTTCCGCGCAGCTCGGCGCGCCCGCTCATGCGCCGGCCCGCAAGGTAATGCGAATGGACAGTGGCGGCGACTTCGCATCAACCGTTTTATCGGCGGCGGCAAGGCTCGCGCCCGGCAGGCGATCCACCGCGCGTTGCAAGGGTGTTCGCTGCTCCGCACTGCTGAGTACCGCGTCGAGCGTTGCGACTCCGTCGCGCACGGTCAGCGCCGTCACCGCGGCCGGCGCGCCGGGCAGGGTTTGCATGATCGCGGTTAGCCGGGCGATGAGCATCGGCGCGTCCGAATCTGCGGGCATGCCGCGTTCGCGCTTCAACTGTTGCAGGTTGCGCTGCATCTGCAGCGGCGGATCGACAATCGCCTGCGCCTTGGGGAAAGCGGTCTTGAATACCTGCGTCATTTCCTGCTCGAGCGCGACGCGCTCCCGATCGAGGCGCCAATTGTCGATGAGGGTGAAGACGACATGGACGGCGATGAGGATAGTGGCGGCAACCAGTGCGGGCCGCAGCAATGCCAGCCACTTGCCGGCCGCCTCGCGCGGCGCAAATTCGCCGGTGAGCAGGTTGGCGGACTTGGCGGCCGCCAGCAGCAAGGAAACCGTGTCGGGAGAGGGCGCGGCAATCCTGACGGGAACCCCCAGGGTTGACTGCCAATGCGCGGCCATGGCCTCATCGGGTGCCTTTGATGACAGCGACTGCAGTAACAGTGCCGTCGGCGCGCGCTGATGTTCGCGCGCCTCTTTCAGCGCCAGGCTCAATCCAAACGGCGGCTCGCGGCCGGCGCCGATGTCGAGGTTGGTGACAAAGCCGTCGGCGCGTTTGGCAAAGCCGCGCTGGGCATCGAACACCACCGCCCATTCGCCGGCGGCGACCGCAATGTTCGACGCACCGGAAATCAGGCTGTCCGGCGGCAACCCCGCCTGTTTCAGCCATTGCAGGACAGCGATCAGCCAGGTGCGATCGATGGCTGCGACGACGTGAAGCGTGCTGTCGGCCTTGCCGGCAGCGGCCGGCGCATCATGCCGGCCGACGATGACGGCATGCACGGTGGAGGGGTCAATCGTGAGCTTGTCCTCGATCGCATAGCGCAGCAGCGCATTGCGCTTGGACGCCGCTACCGGCGGCAGCGCGGTCTCGATGAACAGCAGGTGACCCACCGGCGCCAGCGCCACCACACGCTCCGCGCGCGGCACCTCGGCAAGCGGCCCCGCGCCTGAGCGCAGGATGGCATTGGCGCTATCCAGCAGCGACCATTCGCAGGACGTCGCGGGATCAAACTGCGGCAAGTCGGGGATGCGGAGAATGAGGGTTAGCCCGGACATTTCACCGAGACCGGCGTTTGGACGCGATTATCATTTGAGGGAATTGTACAAACATGAAATACCCGGATGGTTTTTCCACACGCCGGTCCCGGTGAAATGTCAGGACTGGCCAATGGAAATTTTGCGAGCGTGGTCGCCTAATCTTACTGTGTTAATAAAGTATCAGTTCGTTTTCCGCAACACGGGCAATGCGGCAATCGTGCGATCAGAGCGGCGGCGAGTTCGAGGCGCAGGGTCGTGATCGAATCTGGAACGTGTCGCTGGCGCCGCAGCGGACCCGCGGGGCCGGAAGTCTGTGGGTAAGGCAGGGATCTCGCCCAGAATCGGGTGTTGCACAGTTTTTTTTGGATACGCGAAGCGCTCGACAAGAAGGAACCCGTATGCCGCAATCGAGAGAGTCGCGTGATGATGGAATCCACGCCAACTGCGCCCTTCGAAATGATCCAGCCCGAACTCCTGCTTGAGCTCCTGATAGTCGCGTTCGATGCGCCAACGCAATTTCGCTACCCGGACCAGTTCGTGGGTTGTTGTATCAGCCGGGAGCGTGGACAAGAAGTATTTCAGCGGCTCAGGGTCGCCCTTGGGCCATTCGATGAGCAGCCATTCAAGCGGGCGCAGTTCGCTGCGCCAAAAGTCTCGGTGAGCACAGCGTACGCGCACGGCAGCGAAACGCGAGGTCAATGCCAGGTTCGTGCCTTCCCGCCAGGTAATGTTCTTCC
>JANNGY010000400.1:0-1624 GCA_031404095.1 Betaproteobacteria bacterium
GGAAATGGAGCAGCTTCGGCAACGTGTCATTGCGGCGTGCCATGTCGGACCGTTGGGAGAGGCGGAGACCAAGGGTTACATCGAACATCGACTCGGCTGCGTTGGATGGAAAAATGTGCCTCAGTTTTTGCCGGAAGCGCATCGCGCAATCTTTTCATCCAGCGGTGGCATTCCCCGGCGGATCAATTCTGTATGCGACCGGCTACTTTGGTATGGATATCTGGCCGACAAGAAGATTTTCACCGACGCCGACGTCGAGGAAGTCGCGGCGGAAATGAACGATGAGTCGCGCGTGTCCGCCCAGACAAAGGCCGGCGCACCATCTCCGGCACCGTTGGAATCCGAAGCTATCGTTGCCAAGTCGGGAAATGGCGAACTGGTGCAAGTGGAGACCGACTACAAAACGGCCGGCGACGCCTACAAACTCATCTCCAGCCTCGGCAACGATGCGCTTGGCGAACAACTGCTGCACCTTGAACAAGGCATGCGGCGCCTGGATGCGACGATGCTGCGCATCGAGCGAAGTAACCTTGTTTCCACCGCCCTGTTTCGCCGCCTGCTCGATTGGGTGCGGACTCGAGAAGCCGGGCGAGACGACGCTTCCTGAACCCGCCGGAATCAAACGGCTATTTGGTACTCACGTCCAGGCGATATCGTCGTACCAGCGATTCCGCGATTTTGCCGACCAGTTCCGCACGGGAATGCGACCAGGAAAACGTATGATCCGCGTTCGGGATCATGTTGACTTCCATTTGGCCGGACTTGATGGCTTTCAGCGCCGTGCGCCTGGCTTCCGCCATCAAAATGTCGCGCCCAGGGTCACCGTCTGCGACAAATAGGGTGACCCTGCGTTGCATCGCAAATAGCCGTCTAAGGTCGCCGGATAGTCTTGTACTCGCGTGTGGCGACAGTATTTCCTTAACGGTTATTCGAATTGAGTTCGCCTTCGTGATAAAAAACGACTTCAATGCGCCAAAGATCTTGCGCAAGTCCGAATCGCCGCGGAATAATTTTAGCCAACTTGCGGGCCTCCGCAATGCACCCTTGTAATGCGACATGTACCTAAATCGCCGCGTCGTCTCAAGACTCATTCCTTCTACCCAATGAAACGTCAGTGGATTGATGAGGATAATTTCGGGAATTGCAGCCCGTTCAATATCCAACCCTGCATGGAATGCGGTATGTGCACCGGAACACATCACGTATAGCGCGCAACGCACGCTGCTGCCGTATGTGCTCTGGCTTGGCTGCCTGACGCTGACCATGTTCGTGGTCTGGCCGGCTATGTGGGCCACGCCGTGGATCGCCGTGGGTGATATGCTCGAAGAGGCGCTGTTCAACGGCGGACAGCCGCACGCCTGGGGCAACTATTTTCTGGGCAGATCGATCCCTGATCCCGGCCCACTGTTCTATCCGGTGGCGGTGCTGTGGCGCAGCTCGCCGCTCCTGCTGATTGGGCTGCTGGCGCTGCCACTGGCCTTTTGGCAGCGGCGCCAACGCGATCGACCTCATCGGCGTGGCAATCCTGATCGTCAGCCCGATCGGCTGGGCCCACGGATCCCTGTACTCGGCCCGCAAGGCCAGGCTTCCCGCACGGCCACTCATGGCCACCGGCCTCCAGATG
>JANNGY010000401.1:0-5263 GCA_031404095.1 Betaproteobacteria bacterium
AACCACAAGGGTTGCGCCGGGCGGGGGCCCAATTATCGTGCGGCAAATAGATCCAACTTGGGTCCCCGCCCGGCGCAACCCTTGTGGTTGTTCGCGGGGAAAGTACAATCTTTCACCCTATTCAATTGCCGGACTAATTGATCCCTGTCGGCACTGGTTCGTACGCAGTTTCCGCCGCCGGCTGCCGCTCGACAATCGTTCCAAACGTGCCGGCGCCTTCCTCGGCGGTGAGCGCCACCGCGCGCGCCGACTGGAATAGTTCGCGGCCCATGCCGAACTGGTTGCGCGAAAGATCGGCGGTCGCGGGCACTCGCCGACCCCATTCCTCCGGCGAAACCTGTGCTTCGAGGATACCGGCATCAACGTCAAGCCGGATGAGGTCGCCATCGCGCACCTTGCCCAGCGGCCCGCCGGCGAGGCACTCGGGTGAGACATGTATCGCCGCCGGCACCTTGCCCGAGGCGCCGGACATGCGCCCGTCGGTCACCAGCGCGACATGAAAGCCGGCGTCCTGCAACGAGCCGAGTGCCGGCGTGAGTTTGTGCAATTCCGGCATGCCATTGGCGCGCGGTCCCTGAAAGCGCACCACCGCCACAAAGTCGCGCTTCAATTCGCCACGCTTGAAACTCGCCAGCACTGCATCCTGATCATCGAAAACCAATGCCGCCGCTTCGACCAGTCGATGCTCCGGTTTTACTGCCGATACCTTGATCACCGAGCGACCGAGGTTTCCGCGCAGCACGCGCAAGCCGCCGTCGTCACTGAAAGGCGCCGTGACGGTGCGCAGCACATCCTGATCGCCGCTCTCCAACGGCGCCGGCTGCCAGACGACCGCATCGCCGTCGAGCCGGGGTTCCTCGGTGTAGCGGGACAGTGATTGCCCGGCCACGGTAGGCACGTCGCCATGCAGCAGGCCGGCCGAGAGCAACTCGCGAATCACGAAACCGGCGCCGCCGGCGGCATGAAAATGATTGACGTCGGCGCTGCCGTTGGGATAGATGCGCGCCAGCAGCGGCACCACCGCCGAGAGCGCGTCGAAATCGTCCCAGTTGATGACGATGCCGGCCGCGCGCGCAATTGCGACCAGATGAATGGTGTGATTGGTTGAGCCGCCGGTGGCCAGCAGCCCGACGATCGCATTGACGATGGCGCGCTCGTCCACCAGGATGCCGACTGGCGTGTAGTCGCTGCCGAGATGGGTGATGGCGGCCACCCGCCGCGTCGCCGCAGCGGTGAGGGCATCGCGCAAAGGCGTGTTCGGCGTGACAAAGGCGGCGCCGGGCAAGTGCAGCCCCATCACTTCCATCAGCAGCTGGTTGCTGTTGGCGGTGCCGTAAAAAGTGCAGGTGCCGGGCCCGTGATAGGCGCGGCTTTCGGCTTCCAGCAGCGCCGCCCGGTCGAGCTTGCCCTCGGCAAACTGCTGGCGGATCTTTGCTTTCTCGTCGTTGGAGAGCCCGCTGGTCATCGGCCCGGCCGGCACGAAAATGGCGGGAAGGTGCCCAAATTGCAGGGCGCCGATCAAAAGCCCGGGCACGATCTTGTCGCAAACGCCGAGGCAGAGGACAGCATCGAACATGGCGTGTGACAACGCAATCGCTGTTGCTTGCGCGATCACGTCGCGCGAGAAAAGGGAGAGCTCCATGCCCGGCTGCCCCTGCGTGACACCATCGCACATGGCGGGAACGCCGCCGGCAAACTGTGCGGTGGCGCCCACGTCGCGGGCAGCGCGCTTGATCAATTCGGGAAAACGCGCCAGCGGCTGGTGCGCGGACAGCATGTCGTTGTAGGCCGAGACGATGCCGATGTTGGGGGCGCGGATTTCGCGCAGGACCAACTTGTCCGAGGCGGTCTCGGCAGCAAACGCATGGGCGAGATTGGTGCAGGAAATGCGGCCGCGCATGCTGCCGGCCAACCCCGCAATGCGGGCCTGCTCGACGCGCCGCAAATAGCCGGCTCGCGTCGGCTCGCTGCGGATTCTCACTCGGTCGGTAATTTCCGCCACGGCGGGGTGAAGCGGCATTGTGGCTCCTTTAGGGCAATTGCACGGAACAGGCCGCAATTGTAGAAAATCTACCGGATAGTGTCAATGCCATTGTGCGACGCCAAAGGTGAAGGCAGCATGATGTCATAGCAGTAACTACCAATAATCGGCATATCCGCTAGCTGACCAATGTCCATCCTGTTGACAAACTACAAGCCCTCGCGGGATAATAAATCATGCTGAAATCACTGAACAATTGCTTGCGAAGAGATGCCCGTGGCCGCTAGTTCCACGGCGGCCGTGCCTCGCTCAGGCGTGGCGCCGAAATCAAACAAGGCCTCGCCGAGGCCTGTCCCGCCGCGTGCAACATCCCATCCACCGGAAGTCCAATCGCGTCCCGGTAAACTGCTGGACCGCATCGAGAGCCTGCTGGATGCGTTGCGCCCCTCCGAGCAGATCGTTGGCCGCTTTGTGCTGCGCCATCCCAATCTCGTCATCAGCTTGTCCTTCCCGGAAATTGCCGCCCGCACCGGCGTCAGCCAGCCGACCGTGGCTCGCTTCTGTGTCGCCGCGGGCTACAGCGGTTACCGCGATTTCAAGCTGCGTCTGGCGCAAAGCCTCGCCAACGGTGTGCCGTTTGTGCACCACGATGTCGGGCTGCAGGATTCGATGGCCGATGTCGGGGCCAAGGTCTTCGATCGCGGCATCGCCGCGCTGGTGACGGTGCGCAATCACCTCGATCCGGATGCGCTGGCGCGCGCCACGAAGTTGCTCGCCAGCGCATCGCGCATCGAGTTCTACGGCCTCGGCAATTCCGGTATCGTCGCGATGGATGCACAGCACAAGTTTTTCCGGCTCGGCGTACCGGCAGTGGCGTATTCTGATCCGCACGTGCACGCCATGTCGGCATCGCTGCTCGGTAAAGGCGACGTGGTGGTGGCCATTTCTGGCACCGGCCGTACCCGCGAATTGATCCGCAGTGTGGAGATTGCCCGCGATGCCGGCGCCGCGGTCATTGCCATCACCGCCAGCGCATCGCCACTGGCGCGCCTGGCGACGGTGGCGCTGTATGCCGATGTGCCCGAGGACCTGGATGTGTATGCGCCGATGACCTCGCGCATGGTGCACCTGGTGATGATTGACGTATTGTCCGTCGGTGTGGCGGTGGCGCGCGGCCCGGCGCTGGCAAAACGCCTGAAGCGCGCCAAGGAAGTCATCGCCGACCGAAGAATGGAAGAGAACTGACATGAGCATTCGCCAACAGGATCCTGCGGTGGAATGGGCTGCACTGGCCAGTCACGCCGAGCGCCTCAAGAAAATCGCCATCAGCGAACACTTCAAGGCCGATCCGGAGCGGGCGACAAAATATTCGCTGGAGGCGGCTGGCCTGTATCTCGATTACTCGAAAAACCGCCTTGATGATCAAGCGCGCGGCGCGTTGCTGGACTTGGCGCAGGCCAGCGGCGTGGCGGCGCGGCGCGAGGCGATGTTTGCCGGCGAGCGCATCAACGTCACCGAAAACCGCAGCGTCCTGCACACCGCGCTGCGTGACCTGACGAGCACCACACTGGAAGTCGACGCCGGCGATATTCTTGGGCCGATCCGTGCGGTACGGGAACGGACGTTCACCTTTTCAGAAAGAGTTCGGTCGGGAACCTGGCGCGGCTACACCGGCAAATCCATCACCGATGTCGTCAATATCGGTATTGGCGGTTCCGACCTTGGTCCGCGCATGGTCTGCGAAGCCCTGCGCAACTTTGCCCATCCGCGCCTGCGCATGCATTTTGTGGCGAATATCGATGGCGCCGCCCTGGCGGACGTGCTGGCGAAAGTCGATCCCCAACGCACGCTTTTCATCGTCGCCTCCAAGACCTTCACCACCATCGAGACGCTGACCAACGCCCATACTGCCCGGGCATGGTTCATTTCCGGCGGCGCGGAAGAGCGGGATATCGCCCGGCATTTTGTCGCTGTGTCGTCCAACAGCGAAGCGGTCAGGGCCTTCGGCATTGATCCGCAGAACATGTTTCCGTTCTGGGACTGGGTCGGCGGCCGCTATTCACTGTGGTCGTCGATCGGCTTGCCGATCATGATCAGCATCGGCCCGGAGAATTTTGAGCAGTTGCTGCGCGGCGCCCATGCCATGGACCAGCATTTCCGCAACGCGCCGCTGGAGAGCAACATGCCGGTGTTGCTGGCGCTGATAGGTGTCTGGTATCGAAATTTCCACGACGCCGCCAGCATGGCGGTATTGCCCTACAGCGAACACTTGCAACGCCTGCCGGCCTACCTGCAGCAGCTCGACATGGAAAGCAACGGCAAATCGGTCACGCTGCAGGGAACGCCGGTCACGCACGCCACCGGGCCGGTCATCTGGGGCGAGCCGGGCACCAATGGCCAGCATGCCTTCTTCCAGCTCCTGCACCAGGGGACGCAACTGGTGCCGATCGATTTCATCCTGCCGATGCGGTCCACCCATTCGCTGGTCGGGCACCACGATCTGCTGGTGGCAAATTGCCTCGCGCAAAGCCGCGCCCTGATGATTGGAAAGTCCGTCGAACAGGCGCGGCAGGATTCCGGCACGGCGCCGGGCCCGGCAACAACCGCCGAACAGCTCGCATCGCATCGCAGCTTTGCGGGCAATCGTCCCAGCAATACCCTGTTGCTCGAGCGACTTGACCCGGCTTCGCTCGGCGCCCTGATCGCGCTCTACGAGCACAAAGTATTTGTCCAGGGTGTTATCTGGAACGTCAATTCATTCGACCAGTGGGGCGTGGAACTGGGCAAGACGGTGGCGACGCAAATTGGCAAGGCGATGCGCGCGGGCGAACCACCCGCTGACGTTGATGCTTCCACCCGGCAACTGCTTGCGCGCTGTATGGCACGGAGGACCTGAGCCCGCCCATCGGCGCGTGGCATTTCGCCCGCCGCTTGGTGTAAGATTTAATTTATTCATCCGGGGATGTAGCTCAGCTGGGAGAGCGTCGCGTTCGCAATGCGAAGGTCGAGAGTTCGATCCTCTTCATCTCCACCAATAAATGAACAGGGCCGCGCTTTTTGCGGCCCTGTTCATTTATTGGTGGAATCCAACAGATCGAGCTCTCGACCGCAGGGCGACGATGCGAAGGGCGAAGGGCGAATGGCAAGCGCAAACTACTTTGCCCTTGCCGCCCGGAGCGGGTTGCGCCATGCAGGGCGCAATCCTCTATCCCCTTCATCTCCGCCAACAATGACGAAGGGCCGCCTTTTATGCGGACCCTTTCATTTTACGTTCGCATCGTC
>JANNGY010000402.1:0-4982 GCA_031404095.1 Betaproteobacteria bacterium
CTCTTTGCAGTGATATTTGTGCGGTCGAAGTTGTATTGACCAGATCACACGACAAGGCATCAATTGGCCTACGGTGCAGTTCTTCACTTTGTCGAACGAGCCCAAGCGCCCACTTGCCGCTTCTTCGCGTCCGCTTCCAACGCTTCAAGTCTCCGCCGGTACACTTTCGATGTCTCACCGCTCGGCAAAGGCGCCACAGCGCCTTTGGTGCGCGCCAGGCCATTGCTGACCAAGTTTTCGATCAGACTCTTGCCATCCACCTCGACCAGCCCAAAGTAACGGACCGCCTTGGCTCGACCGGCTGCGCTGGTCCAGCGCGTCCAAATGTTGAATGGCCTCTTCAAGGATTCACGTGCGGTCGTGGCCGCCTTTACGCCAATTTTAATGGTGTCTTCATGTGAAGCCCCGAAATGCTCGCTTTGTTGATGTGTTCGCTCAGCGTCGCGCATGTTTGTTTCCGGTGCATCGACAAAATAGAGCCGGACGACAAACTCCCTTTCACCGCACTTCACTCGGAAACTGTCTCCATCGTTGTACTGATCCTCCACGTATTGGCAGGCGGTTAGTAACTCCCATTTTGTTTTCCCAGCCGCCGCAACGCTCTCGGAAGGCTGGAAGGCAGCCAGAAGTGGCACCAAAATGATTAGTAGTATCTGGAGACGTTTCATAAATAAATTCCAACGAGCAACGATTATCTTCCTCGCCATCAAAGCAACCAATAACCGTGCAACGCTTTAGGCGCCTTCGGATCCGGCACCACAATTTTCAGCAGCGCACGCGCTCGCCCGTCGGCTTTATTCGCTGCTGCTCCCAGTTCTGCAAGGTCCGCGGATTGACGCCAATCAGTTTTGCGAATTGGCTTTGACTGATCTGTGACGCTTCGCGAATGCTGCGGACGCGTGGCACGGAAACGTCTGTGGACTTGGCGCCACGCACGACCATGCCGGCGATATGGCGTTTCACTTCCTTCACGCCGCTAACCAACTGATCAAAATGTTGCGTATCCATGTCATGCGGCGAGGCGCTGCACACGCGGCATGGGCTTGTTCATTGCCTGGCACAAGTCGTATTGCATCTGGAGTCCCAGCCATAGATCTGCGCTCGTTCCCAGTGCCTTTGACAGACGGACCGCCATTTCCGCGCTTACGCCGCCCCTTCCATTCAACACTGCGGAGAGCGCCTGCCGCGTCACGCCAAGCCGGGCTGCGACTTCAGTCAACGTCATCGCTTCCGGCAAGTATTCCCGCAGTACTTCGCCGGGATGGGGGGGATTGTGCATTTTGCTCATAGGTGCCTCAGTGGTTATCCAGGTAGTCGACCAACTCAACATCCGGCCCGACAAATCGAAATATGACCCGCCAATTTCCATTCACTGTTATCGAGTGGTGGCCGCGAAGACTGCCCTTCAATTCGTGCAGCCGCCAGCCCGGCGCATTAAGATCATTCGGGTGCTTTGCTTGATTGAGCGCCGCAAGTTGCAATCGAAGTTTGCCGGCATGTGCGGGCTGGATGCCTTTCTTGCTGCCAGTGTTAAAGAACGATTCCAACCCCTTGTGCACGAACGATTTGATCATCCGTCGAGTGTAAAGCGGTGCTTTACACTCGTCAAGCTATCAACGACGTGAGCGCAACAAATTGGGGCCAGGCACCCATGGCATTACCTTAAGCAAAAAGTAGATCGTCGTCCCAGCGTCCCACGGGACTTCCGTTGGTCACAGCTGGGCTCCAGTTCGCCGCATTCTTCAGATCTTGGAATGGACTGGGTCCCAGCCTGCGCTGGGACGACGGCAGTTTATTGTCATCGCGCGCCCCTGGAGCTATCTCCGCTTGTTGACCAATTTCTTAACCGAGTGCCAGAAGAGCCAGGCAGGGGCCATTCCGATGAAAGCGCCAACGGAAAGGCGCCGGCGCAGCTCCCCTGCTCCCGCCTCGATACCACCCACGCCACATCTGGCCCCGCGGGTGCTCCTTCCCCACAGGATTCAAACCGGCCGCTTGCTCGTATGGCGCTACTCGAATATCCCCACATACGATGCATAAACTGATCCGAACATCACCGGTATCAGGACCAGCAAGCCGAGGCCGAACGGGATGGCGGCGATGATGGCGAGCACGAACAACACGATGCCATAGATCAGGAAGGGCACAATGTTCTTGAGGCAGCCGAAGAAACTCGCCTTCATCGCCTCCAGCGGCGCGACGTTTTGGAGAACAACCAGCGCCGGCGCAAAATAAACGGCCATCATGAGCGGCACCATCAGGGCCAGCATGATAAGTATTGCCAGCATGAGGCCGCCAAATGCCATGCCCGCCCCCGCGCCGCGTCCCATGAAGGCGCCCGTCAGCGCTGCCCCGCCGCCGATGGAGAAAGTGATCACCATGATCACGACGATGCCGATGAGATAGAACACGCCCACCATGACCAGGCTGCCGATGTTCTGCTTGAAGCCGGCGAACAGATGGTCAATCCTCAAATCCTCGCCATCGGTGAGCGATTTGCAGCCGAGAAGCAGCCCGGCCGTAAACACTGGCATGAGGAACTGTGTTGCCAATTGGCCAATGATCGGGATGACGCCGAGAACGACGAGGATGACCACCATGATGACGGTGATCGCGATCCAGACGCCCGGGTTCTTCATGAACAACAGCCATCCTTGCTTGATCCACTCGATGCCGTCCCCGGCGTTGACGCTGCGCCCGCTCAAATTGAAAGTGCTGCTGCCCGCCGCTGCGCCCGTTGGAACACCTACCGGATCCTGATCGCTCATGGCCGCCTCCACTGATGTTGTTAAGGAACCTGCACGCGAAACGCAATCGCGCAGGGACAGGTAATTCAAGCACCATAGCCCAAGTGTCGCGCGCCAGCAATGCCAACGGCAGTGGCTGCTGGAACCAATACTGTTCGATTGATCACCGTTCGCCCTGAGATCGAAGGGCCTTGGCAGGTTCTTGGCATCAATGCCCTTCGATACCTCAGGGCGAACGGTAAGAATCTGACTCAGCGAACAGTATTAGCCGGACCTCATGGCGCTGCTCCAATGACTGCAAGCCGGGCTTGTTGCGCTGTGCGGAATTCAGGCGCTGGACGATACCTCGCGCTACGATTCCAGCAGGACCTCAACAGGCGTGCCGCGATCAAACGTCGAACCTTCAACGATGACGCCGAAAATGGCGTAGTAGTTGATGCCCTTGAGCGGGGCGTTGATTTCGATGATCCAGCGCCTGGAATTGGGCGCCTGGTTGTGTGCGATTACTGTTTGCACGCCGGGAATATTGATTGACGCCAGCGCACTGAATTCGATGGCGGATTTTGGCGGGGTGGGATTCCCGGCCGCCGCGCCAGTCTTGTCGAACGGCGCCGGCAAGGTGAACTCGAACGGAATTCCTTCCTTTGAGTTTATGCCGGCGGGCGGCACCCGAATGGTCTGTTCCCAGCGGATGCGGTCCACGTTCTTGCTGGATTCACTCGTCGACATTCTGTGCATCACAAACGACTCGATGCATTGGAGACGGATTTCGTAATCCGACAGCGGCCGCAGTTCGACAGAAGCGCGGATCACGCCTTGCATCTTCTCTCCCATCCTGACGGTGAGCCCCTGAAGTTGCATCGACGACTCGCCGAAGGTCCTCGAGCGCAGAGTGCCACGGATGAACAATATCGCGTGGTATAGACCGTAGCCGCCAATGAAAAATGGGACAAAAATCGCCGGATTGAAACTGGGCGAATTGAAATCGAAATTCCATTCCGGTTTGAAATACCAGATGAAGAGACACACCGCCCCCAGCAGCAGCACGGCCATGTACCCGTTGATGTCGGTGTGAAACCCATCTCCACTCCCGACCTTGCGGGTGACGGGATCAGCGGCAACAGAAGTTTTCATGAATCACCATTTCGGGACAGACCCAATGTTGTTCACTTATTACATTTTCAATTCAATAATGTTGTCATCCTGAGCGAAGCGAAGGATCTGGTGTCAGTGACGAGATCCTTCGCTTCGCTCAGGATGACAGTGTTTTCCAAGCCGGCAGCGCAGTAAGTTAGCGCGTATGCGCGTTCGCGGGAATGACAGTAATTATTGCCTCAATGAAGTGGAAATTGAGTCAATTCCCGTTCGCCCTGAGGCATCGAAGGGCTTCATGCATAGAGGCCCTTCGATACCCCAGGGCGAACGGCAAAAATCTGACTAAGCGAACAGTACTGTGTCCGGCGGGGCCCCTGGGGCCAGGTTCCGACTCAATCTTGTTCGAACCGCGGTGCCATATGGCCGATGACGGTGTCACGCCCCGTACGGCACCCAAATATTCTTCACCTGCGTCGCCTCGCGCAGCACGTCATCCACATCCGGCAGCGCGCCACTCGCCTCCAGCACCCACGTGCGCTTCATGTTAGCGGCACTGGCTTTCTGCACAGCGGCCTGTCCTTCGGTTGAGCCCGCATACCAAATCGCATCCACGTCGTCGTGTTCGCTCAACGTCTTCGCGAGTTCGTCGCGCGGGCCGGTGACGATGTTGACGGTGCCGTGCGGCACGTCGGAGGTTTCCAGCACCTGGTAGAGATCGGTGGCCGAGAGCGGGTGTTTGGGCGAGGGCACGATCACGAGTGCGTTGCCCATCGCGAGCGCGGGTGCGGCGAGCGCCGCCAGCGCGAGCAGCGGATTGTCGTCGGGCATGAGGATGGCGAGCACGCCCATCGGTTCGGGCATGGCAAGGGTGACGTTGCGTTGCGGCACGCCATGGATGCGGCCGTCGTACTTGTCGGCCCAGGCGGCGGCGGTGAACAGTTGTTCGATTGCGGCATCGACTTCAGCGTGGGCCGCGTTTGCGGATGCGCCCGTTTGCTGGGTGATGCGACGGGCGAATTCATCTGCGCGCGCGGCGAGATTTTCGGCGAGGAAGTAAATCACTTGTGCGCGATTGTGCGCGGTGGCTTTTGCCCAGCCGTTGGCGGCGGCGCGGGCAGCTTCGACGGCGTTGCGAATGTC
>JANNGY010000403.1:0-12234 GCA_031404095.1 Betaproteobacteria bacterium
ACGATTGGATCAGCCCTACAAAGTGGAAGGTGTTGCTGCCACGATGCGCGCCGACGGAAT
The DNA here is from genome assembly GCA_031404095.1 of Betaproteobacteria bacterium. GTDB lineage: Bacteria > Pseudomonadota > Gammaproteobacteria > Burkholderiales > Usitatibacteraceae > UKL13-2. The sequence continues at coordinate 61 of JANNGY010000403.1, forward strand.
TCATCTGTTGATGGTGACGGATGCGGATGATGCGAGCAAAGCGGCTTGGTTGTTGGCTGCGGTGTTGAATAGAGGCGAATAGCGGGGGTCAAAGTCTTGCAGCGTCTCAATTCCAGGTAAGCCCGCAGTTGCCAGAACTCGCCCCATTTGTTCAACTGAGATCTGACTCGATTGGATGCGAAGATGAAGTGTAAAGAGCCGGGTTGCCCCTTTAGCTCCGCCAAAGCGGGGGACATATGGCGCCCGCCGCTTTCGGTTGATCTTAATGCTTGATTGGCTTCCAGTTTGGGTGATCGAAGTATGTGGCGTACTTGTCCAGCGCGGCCAGCACCGTCACTGCACCTGCCTGGCGCTTGACCTTCTTCGTCTTGCCTTCCATCACCTCAACGCCATGAAGCATGTCGGCGATGATCAGATGCAGTTGCGCATCGGCCTTCGGCTCAAGTTTGCAGTTGGCGACAATGCCGCCCACTTCTGTATTCACCCTTTTCGCCAGATCGTTGTACCCGGCCGCAGGGAGCTTGTCCGCGTGGATTTCGTGCAGCGAGGCGTCCATCGCGGTGCGGATGTTTTCCATACCTTTGCGCAGCGGCGCGTCGGTGGCCCACTTGCTGCCGTCGTTCAGCATCAGTTTGGCCGGAGCTGCGCCATGCTCGTGCGCGCTCTTCTCAACGGCAGAGACGCCGGTTGCTGCGACGCCAAGCGCAAGGCCGGCGGCGGCCATCAGTTTCCAGATTCGCTTCTTGGTATACATAAGTGTTCCTTGACTTGTGCGTTGCCCGAATTGGCAATATCAGTATCCTGAATACAACTTAGGGGAGTCTTAAAAGATGAAATGGTTCCCCGCTTTCGCGGCGACGACAGGCCAGAACCAAATCAGCGAAGTCTCAACGCTGACTGGCGAGAAACCTGACCTCAATAAAGTGCGGGCTCGCATTGATGCCTGCCGCGCTCAGGGGCAGTGCTTCCGCCTCGCTCCCTTCTCGATGTACTTGGCCGCATCAGGCGTCTTGCAGTTCGTCTCACCATGGTCGACCGTGACCTTGCCGATGCGCCTTGCGGCCTCGAGCGCCTTCTCAGTCAGCGCCGGCTTGAAAATACCAATTGAGATAAGCGCGCCGTTCATCGCGTAACGCGCCCAGTTCGTCGAACGGTGGATTTCCTTCTCAATCGTTGCGAGCACTTTTTCGGCATCCGCGTCGCTAATGGCGGCGGGGGCGTCTCTCAGACGCACGCTGAGAATCCCGTAGCCCATTTCACGCGTGTGGTCTTCCGGCGCCTTCATCCAGGCACGCATCGTTTCATCGGCGATCGGGCTCTTGCCCAGCAGACCGGACAAATAGCAACCGACGAAACGCACCGGCCCTTCTTTGAGCAGGCGGTCCGCGTCGGCCCGGGTGAGTTCCTGCGGGTCGGTGACGAGTAGCGATAGCACGCGCGCCTCCGCGTTCCCGGTCTTCCAGAGCTCCTTCGCCAGTGCGTGGTCGACCTTGATCTTCTTTTGAAGCTTGCCGATCTCCGAAGTCAGCGTCCCGAACACGTTGTCGCCTGTGCCGTAGTGCTTATAGATCTCGGCAGTCTGCGGTTTGCCGGCCTTCTTGAGCGTCGCCAGAATTTCCTGAGTGTTCATCGCGTCCCCTCCACGGTTGGCGTTTCGCGAAGCATACCTCGAAGAGCGGCGAGCCGCATCACGGGGGTGCAAACTCCAGTATTGGCGCGGCTTCGCAGTGCTTTTATGCCTGACAGGCGCGCCAGTGCTGGAGTTTGATAGACAAGCGCGAAGTCAAACAGCCCAGCGTCGTGCTCTTTGAAAAGGAGCCATCAGACCAGAATGTCAAAACTTGTTACGCCGTCAACCTTTGTGTCTGGTTTCACTTACGTTCACATTCCAAACACCGATGATGAGCCCTTCTCCAGCCACCCTGCTCCTGAGATCGGACAACCAGACCATGGAAAGAACGGCACTCCTCCGCGATACCCAACTCCCCCAGGAGCAATCGTCCGACGGCCCACGTGACAGCTGGCTTGATCAACCCGGCAGCTTCGGCGGCAAACTGACCGGGTTTGTCTTTGGCCCGGTCTTTGGTGGGCGGCCGCTGATGCAGCGTCGCATCATGATCTACGGCGTCGGCAGCGATGCCGTCGCGGTCAAGGATGCGATTGAAAAAAGCGGCAATCGCGGAATTCGGGTGGTCGGCTTCTATTCGCCGAGGGCAGATGCTGAAGTCAGCGCGGCTATCCCGTTCGACAGGCGCCTGTGCTCCTCGATGTCTCTCGCACAATACGCCGCACAGCACGACGTGAGCGAAATTGTGATCGCCGTGCGTGAACGCCGCGGCGGTGCGTTGCCACTGACGGAGCTGCTGAACCTTAAATTGCAGGGCATCAAAGTACTCGATCTTTCGGCGTTCTTCGAACGGCAAGTTGGCAGGGTACAGATCGACAACCTGCGCGAGAGCTGGTTTATCTTCGGCCATGGATTTCGCCAGGGAGTGGTGCGCACGGCCGTCAAGCGCTGCTTCGACATCGTGGCGAGCCTCACGCTGCTGGCGCTAGCATGGCCGATCATGCTGTGCGCGGCGATTGCCATCAAACTCAATAGTGTCGGTCCCGTCATCTATCGCCAGGAACGTGTCGGCCTCGGCGGCCGGACGTTCAATGTGATCAAGTTTCGCAGCATGTGCACCGACGCAGAAAAAGACGGCAAGCCGCAATGGGCCCAGGCGGGCGACTCGCGCGTGACCAAAGTGGGTCGATTCATGCGGCTGACGCGCATTGACGAACTGCCGCAGATCTTCAACGTGCTTCGCGGCGAAATGAGCCTTGTCGGCCCGCGTCCGGAGCGACCGTACTTCGTTGATCAGATTACGGCCACGGTGCCCTTTTATGCGGCGCGGCATAGCGTGAAGCCGGGCGTCACCGGGTGGGCACAAGTGCGGCACAACTATGGAGCGTCGGTGACGGATGCGGCCGACAAACTCGAATACGACCTTTACTACGTGAAGAACCACCGCCTGTGGCTCGACATCCTGATCCTGTTTCACTCGGTGCGGGTGGTGTTGCTGGCGCAGGGCTCGCGATAGCACTCGATTGCATTTGCGGCAAGCCGTTCGGCCCGGTTTGATCGCGCCAACTTCTGCGCGGAATACTCTACGGCAATGGGGGCATGCCAAGCACGAGCATCACACGCCAAACGCATACAGTGCTAATCTTCGAGAATGGTTAACGCTGGAGCCCACATGAACAAGCCCTTTTACGTTCACGCCCAATGGGACGAAGAAGCGAAAGTATGGGTCGCGTCCAGTGATGACGTACCGGGACTGGCAACCGAAGCCGACACCACCGAAGCCCTCGTACAAAAACTAAAGACCCTCATACCCGAACTCCTCGAACTGAATGGTCAATCGCCGTCGACGCCCATCGCATTTGAACTGCTCACGCGCCGCTTCGAACTCGCGGCCTGATGGAAAGCTTTACGCCTGAACTCAAGCGGCTCTTGCTCGCAGCTGGATGCGCATTCGTGCGCGCGGGCAAAGGGGATCACGAAATCTGGCGAAGCCCGATTACGCAGGTGCATTTTGTCGTCGATAGCAAGATCAAGTCACGGCATACGGCGAATGCAGTGTTGAAGCAGGCAGGATTGCCGAAGGCGTTCTGAGGTTGGAGTGAAAAGGCGAATACTCAACAATCATCCCGGCGAAGTACTCCTTGAAGAGTTTCTGCCGCCAATGAAAATAAGTCAAAACTCGCTCACCCACGCTACAGGGGTGTCGCCACGCCGCAACAATGAAATCATGCTGGGTAAACGCGGCATCACGGCCGATACGGCGCTCCGCCTTGCCAAGGCCTTCGGGACCAGCGAAAGGCTGGCTAGGGTTGCAAGCGGACTACGATCTTGAAGAGTCGCGTAAGCGAATTGGCGCCGACCTGGATCAAATCGCGCGGTTGCCGGCGTAGGTTCGAAGAAATATCGACCACGGCCCCTTTAATTCCGCGAATCGTTGTTGTCCGCGCGCTGCCGATCGTCGGCCAGCTCGATGATGCGATTACCCAGTGGTTCGCCGCGTCCGGCAGGATCGATGGGTTTCAGACGCAACTTGACGTTGGCGCTCATGCCGCGCGTGACATCATCGGACAACCGATCGCAGTGATGCTTCCGACATTCAGGCATTCCCCAACGAAGGGCAACAGTCACGATTCTTCCTTCCTGGCAAGAGACATCGTGCCATGTCCCCTGCTATCGTGATGTTTTCTTGAGGGGATAAATAATGACCAAATTGAAAAATGTCTCTTTCGCCGCGGCAGCCGCATTTGTTTTCACCGCCGGCATCGCGCCAACCGTAAACTCGGCGGCGAATGACGCCAATGCCGTAAACACCACTGCCAAACCGGCAACGGCGCCGCCGACCAGGGAAGCCCTGGTGGCGCTCGAAAAGAGTGCCTTCGAGGCATGGAAGACCAGGGACGCGAAGTTCTGGAACACATTTCTTGCGGACAAGTTTGTCGGCTATGGGTCGTCCGGCAAGCTCGACAAGGCATCCGCAATTAAAGAACTCGCCGGCACCGATTGCACGATCAAGAGTTACGCGCTGTCCGGCGAGCAGATGACACCGCTCGGCAAAGATGCGGCGCTGCTCACATTCAAGGCAGCCGTTGACGGCACGTGCGACGGACAAAAAGTTCCGGCGATCAGTTCGGCCGCAAGCGTTTATGTACGCGACGGGCGCGACGGCGCCAAATGGAAAGCAGCCTTCCACGCCGAGGCGCCGGTGGTCGATCCGAAAGCGGCAGCCGCAAAACCGGCTGAAGCTGACAAGAAAAGGGAAGCGCCTGAAAAGGACAAGGCTAAAACCGCCGCTGCCAATACCGCCCCCGCTGCACTGGTTGCGGCCGAAAGGGCCATCTGGGAAGCCTGGCGAGCACACGACGCCAGGAAACTTGCGGACCTGACGACCAGTGAAATTTCCTTCATCAATATTTTTGGCACCTTCTTCGCCACCAAGGCCGACGCATTAAAGGACTGGACCAGCGAAGGATGCGATGTCAAGAGCGTCAGCGTCACCAACGCCGCGGCCACGATGCTCTCGCCGACTGTCGGCATCCTGACATTCAATGGTGGTGCCGACGGCACCTGCTTCGGCCAGAAGGTGGGACCGATTTGGGGAACATCGATCTATGTTAAGGATAAAGACGGGGAAGGTAATCCGTGGAAATGGACCTTTGGCATTAATTTGCCCGCGGGTTGATTCGCGAGGGATGAGAAGACGGTGTCAGGTCCCAATACTGTTCATTTAAGAACCGTTCGCCCCCCGCTTCAAGCATGCGGGGGCAGGCTCTGAGATCGAAGGGCTTCCCGCGAAGAAGCCCTTCGATACTTCGGGGTTTCAAAGCAGTCGGCGTGACAATGCCTGGCAGACGACCGGGTCGATGAATGACTTCAAGCGGGAACTTTACCGCCCTTGCGTAAAAGTAGTAAATTCAGTGTCACCAATACAGGCCGTCGGCGATGGCGGCGGGGGGACTCATGGGATTGTTCTCGAAGTTTCTAAGGCCCGGCACCGCGGCCGAAAAACCCGCTAAGCCGGATCGGGACGACGTGCCTGACGACGACGAGATCGTCCTTGGCGGCAGCACGCAGGGAGAACCAAAAGACCCGTTGGAAAAGCGCGGCGCCGACAAGCGCCGCCATCCGCGCGTGGTGCAGACCACGTTGGGCGGCGCCTATGGCAAGCCGCGCTACTGGGTTTACGGCGGCCGCGAATGCTACGAGGATCCGAGCGATGAATCCGCGACGCTGGGCATCGAAGAGGCCAAAGACAGGGCCGCCATGCCGCGTCCCGACCTCGAGGGGAAAGTGGAATTGCCGCGGTATCTCAAGAATCGCGGCGACAAGTAGGCATGACCTGCCCTTGCGCGTTTCATTGGCGTCCGACACAGCAGATCAAGGGGGCCAGTGGAATCAGGGTCTAGCATTGCCAAATTACAAGTTCTGGCGACATGCCCCACTGTCGTCAGCCCATGCGCTTGAGCGCACAGATTTTATTGCCGGCCGGGTCACGCAAATACGCGAGATACAGTTTTCCCAATTTGCCTTCGCGAATTCCCGGCGGATCCTCACACGCCGTGCCGCCATTGGCTACACCCGCGGCATGCCAGGCATCGGCGAGCGCCGGGCTATCGGCCGCAAATCCAATCGTGCCGCCATTGGCAGCACATGCCGGTTCGCCGTTGATGGGTTTGGTAATGCCGAAGACGCCGGTCTTGGTCATGTAAAAGACGCGGCCCTTTTCATCAAGCTTGCCGGGCGGGACGCCCAGCGCACCCAGGATGGCATCGTAGAATTTCTTTGAAGCTTCCATGTCTTTGGCGCCGACCATGATGTGGCTGAACATTTTCTTTCTCCGTTGGGTTAATCACGAAATCTATCGGGCCTTGCCTGCAATTCCTCGGCAGCCGCACTATGCCGGTGAAGATCGCAGTCCGTAAATCCTGTCGCCAATCATCAGATACTCGACGCGCGCAAAGGCCGCCCCGGTTTCATCCTTGAAGCTGTAGGCCACGGCGGCGACGGTATCGCCCACTTTCGGCGTCGGTACTTTCCAGGCGTCGATGCGCGTCATCGGGGACAGCTCGATCGTCCAGTCACCGCGTTTTTTCGGCAATGTTGCGTCTGCCAGAATCTTCGCGCCATTCACGGACGCCGCTTGCGCGGGAGGGCTGCGCTTGGCGAGGTCTGTGGGCAACTTGGCATCGTTGGCCACGGTAATGACAATCTCGGCATGCGGGTTCTGCCATTTGACGGCTTTCACGGTGCCGGCAATATAGAGGGGACGGGTTTCATCAAAGCTGGACCAGCCATGGTGCGCAAACAGGCGCGGGCTGAGGGGTACTGAAACCAGCGCGGCAAGTGCCGGGAAGAAATGACGACGTTGCATGTTTATCTCCTAGACGTAGGCGATCCAGCGACCGCAGGCAATAACCGCGACCCAGATGAGGATCGACAGCAACGCCTGCCCTTTGGTAATGACGGTGGTGGCATCGATGGCGCCCCGTGCGTGCAGCACCGCCGCATTGATGCCCGCCGCAAATATCAGGCACATTTTTACCACGAAAGCGGGATTGTTGATCAGCTCGCCCGCACGCGAGACAAACATGGTGAAGCCGGTGAAGGCCACCAGCAGAAATCCCGCAATCGTCCATGGGATGACGTGCTTTGCGAGCTGGTTTACCTCGAAGCTGCGCATCAGGCCGAAGATACGCATATCGACAATCCACAGTGTGCCGAAGACCAGCGCGATGCCGACGATATGCAGGATCTCCAGCGATGGGTAGGCGTAAGGGTTGGTCTTAAGCCAGACAATCGGCGCCGATTGATTAAGGGCTTCCAGCGCAGTGATCGGTATTGGCACAGACGGGTTCATCGCGTGACTCGAATGAATTCAGGAGCATTTTCCATGAAAGTCGCCGGGACTGGTTGAACTTGTGCCGAGTGAGGGCTTGGCCACGTTTCCTACACCGGCTGTGCGTTCACGCTGACCCGCCATTCGGCTATTAGCCTGCGCTGGAATTGCGTTGCCGCCGTTATCTTCGACTATGGCGAATTGACCACTGGCAAACGCCGCCACGACACGGTCGCAATACCATCGCGACCGGCCCGAACACCTCCGAGTACCTGTAACCCAGCCCATCCACATGCCAGCCAATCACGCTGGTAAAGGAAAAACATGTTTTCAATTCGCATCAACCGTGCACTCCCCCTCACGTTTGCCGCAATGGTCATCCTTGCCCTCCCGACAACCGGCCGAGCCACGACGGTAAGCCTGGCAACACCGCAGGGCACCATCGATATCAACCTGTATGACAATGCCGCGCCCGGTACCGTGGCCAATTTCCTGAACTATGTAAACAGCGGCCGGTACAACAATTCCTTCATCCATCGCAGTGTGCCGGGCTTCGTTATTCAAGGCGGCGGTTACTTCTGGAATGACGGCAACGGCAACATGAGTAGCATCACGACGGACGCGCCCATCGCCAATGAGTTCAGTCCCACGCGATCGAACCGGCGCGGCACCATTGCCATGGCCAAGTTCAGCGGCGAACCCAACAGCGCTACGTCGCAGTGGTTTATCAATCTGGCCGATAACGGCGCGTCGCTGGATACATCGAGCGGCGGCTTCACCGTGTTCGGCGAAGTAACCGCCGGCAGCATGGCGGCCGTCGATGCGATTGCCCGGCTACCCATCGGCAATGCCGGTGGCACGTTCAGCGAATTGCCGCTGGAAAGCATTCCAGCCAATGGCATGATCCAAAAGGCCAACCTCGTGATCATCCGTACCGCGACCGCCGCGGCCAACAAGTATCAAGGGCTGTGGTGGAATGCCAGCGAGTCGGGCTGGGGGATGAGCATCACCCAGCATGGCAACATGATCTTCGCGGCGCTCTACACGTATGACGATGCCGGCCTGCCCACCTGGTACGTGATCCCCAATTGTCCGGTCTCGTCCTTCTCCTGCACCGGCGATGTCTACAAGGTAACAGGGGGCACCTCGCCGGCAGTGGCATGGAATGGCTCCGCCAAGAACGTGACCCGCGTGGGATCCGGCACATTGACTTTTTCCGACACCAGCACCGGTGCGTTCACCTACAACATCAATAACATCGCCGGGTCGAAGGCCATCACGCAGCAGGTCTTTGCAACGGGCACGACGGCGCCCGCAGTCGATTACACGGATATGTGGTGGAACGCCAACGAATCGGGCTGGGGCATTTCACTCACCCAGCAATTCGGCACCATCTTCGCTGCCTGGTATACCTACTATGCGGCGGGGAAGGCGATCTGGTATGTGGTGCCCAATTGTCCCGTCAATGGCACGGGTTGCACGGGCGCGCTCTATCAGGTGACCGGCGGCGAACCGCTCACGACTGCCTGGAATGGGACCAATACACCAACCGTCGCCGGCAGCGTGACGCTTGCTTTCACGGATGCCGCCAGCGGAACAATGAGTTACACGCTTAACGGCGTGACCGCCAGCCGCATGATTGTTCGCCAGGCGTATTGAATCAATGGGCGCGCATTTCACAAAATGCCTGAACCAAATTGTGTTGCCCATGTCGCCGCGCGATATGCCGCCGGTATGTTCGTTCTCGCACTGTCGAGAGGTCACTTCCGGCCTAACCTTCTCGCAGGAATTCAACGATCGGGAATATCTGAATGGTCGTCTCACATTCACATCCAACTGACGTTGATGGCCTGAATTTGTTGTTTCATCAATAGGAGAATCACCATGAATCAAGTACAAGCATTTTCAAACTCCCCCGTAAAAGCGTCGAGCATCATCGGTACCGACGTGGTCAACCCCAAGGGTGACAACCTTGGTGACGTCAAGGAAGTCGTGATCGATCCACGTACCGGTCGGGTGGCCTATGCTGTCGTATCGTTTGGCGGTTTCCTGACCATGGGCGAAAAACTGTTCGCCATTCCGTTCAGCGCATTTGAGTACAACGTGGAAAAGGGCAATTACGTGCTCGATATTTCCAAGGAGCGGCTGGAAGCTGCCCCCGGATTCAACCCGGACGCGTGGCCTTCCATGGCTGACGAGAAGTGGAACCGCGACGTATACAAATATTACCAGCGTGCGCCGTACTGGGAATAGCCCCGTACCGGCCAATCCCGGCTGAGCCCGCTGGTTCAGGCGTTGCATCAACGAGTCCGGGGTGATTCGTCGTGAGTGGGGAATCATCCCGGCTTTGTTGACCTCTGCAGAATGCATGAAAGGAAATTTGCCATGCTCTATACCATTGCTCTTGTCCTGGTCGTCCTCTGGTTGCTCGGCCTGGTCATGTCTGTCACGGCCGGAGGGCTGATTCATGTCCTGCTGGTGGTTGCAATTGTGGTTGTCCTGTTGAGAGTGATCAGTGGCCGCAGCGCGTTGTAACAGGTTGTAGCGCGGGCAAATGGATCACTTTCAGCGCCCCGCATCGTCATCAAAAACTTAAAGGAAACATCATGAACAAAGATCAAGTCGAAGGCCGGAAGAAAGAAGTCGCCGGAAAACTCAAGGAAGTAGCCGGCAAGATTCTCGGCAACAAGGAAATGGAAACAAAGGGCAAGGTAAAGAACACCGTCGGCAAGGCGCAGTCTGGTTTTGGTGACGTCAAGGCCGACCTGAAGAAGGCGACAAGCTGATACCGGCTATATACACTCACCGCGGCACACACCCCCGCGGTCATTGAAGGGCCAGGCTTTTTTCTGCCCTCCGGCAATATTGAGCTGGATACCCATGCCACTTTGGCATGACCGCCGCGCACGAGACCGATCGGGGCTAACGATATCCAGGGCACCGTTCGCCTCCCCGCGCCAGATTGCCTGGCTGGGGCGATCATGACTTGCCTCAATTTTTACGCGCTTCGCTACCAGAGAATGTTGCCGAAAGGCCGCGTTGTAAGGTACCTGTAAGCCCGCGCCGTCACTATTTGCCTGACATTTTCAAATTCTCGAGGAGCATTCGATGGCAAACGGACGATTCGCACGGTGGATAGGCATGACCGGCGTCGCATTGGTGATGGCATTGGTTCTGGCGGCTTGCAGCGGTGGCGGCTATGCCCGGGGGATTTTCCACGGCTACGTCATCGGCAAGACCGAAGCTGAGATCACCGACAAGATCGGCAAGCCGGACAACGTCGAGCGCAAGGGCGCGGATGACGTCCGCCTGGTATTCAACAAAAAGACCTTCAATCCCGACGATGGCAATCGCGAAGATAAACAGACCATCGTGGTCTTGAGTCGCGACGCGAAAGGCAATTTGATTGCATCCGACATCGAGTACTTGTAACGCTCGCTTGCCTGCACTGATTTAAAGGACCAGCGTCCTTGCACACATTTTTCTGAGTAGCGTCGAACCTGTCGGCCGGCCTATTATCCGTCCTTGGGATTCCAATGCGCGGAGCGTGAGGATGGCTGAGGATGTCGTGATCGCGAACGAGCGCGATCTGGAAACAGTGCTGGCGCCCTGGGCGCAATCGCAACGCATGGTCTTTTTCGCCGGACTACCGGGCGTCGGCAAGAGCCTGTATATCCGCGAGCTGGCGCGGGCGGCCGTTGCGGCCGGTCGCACGGTGCATCTCCTCCAATGGGATGTGGCGCGGCCCGCGTTTGTCTCGCCGTCGATCGAGGCTCGATATCCTGAATGCAATGGCGTGACGCACCCGATGATTCGCAAGGCGGTTGGCCACTGGGCGCGCGGCGCGGTCCTGCGCTGGCACCGGGCTCATGACGCCACGCATATCCTGATCGGCGAGGTGCCGATTGTTGGCAGCCGCCTGCTGGACCTGGTGCAGGTGCAAGCGGACGATGCCGAGCCGCTGCTGGCCGGGCCGGATGCGCTGTTCGTCACGCCGGTGCCATCAACCGCCGTGCGGGCGGTGATCGAAAGTGCGCGTGGCCGGACATTCGCGAATCCGTCCCACCCTCGCGAAACAGGCGACGCTCCGCCCGACATCCTGCAAATGAACTGGCATGACGTGCACGCGCGCGCCGTGACGATCGGGGCCGCCGCGCCGGTCCCTGGCGGGCCGGCGCCGTTCGATCCTCACGCGTATGCGGCGGTGTACCGGCATCTGCTGCGGCACCGGCACGCGCTCACGTTATGGGTGAATACACCACTCGCCCCACGCAAGTCGGTCTACGAACTGGACGTGGCCGCGAACGAACTGGTGGCAACTGCAGATGAAGCCGCAGGCATGATTGCGCGACTGGAACGGGAGCTCACCGCGGATGAAATCGAGCGTGACGCCGCCAATTGGTTCGACCAGGTGTGACCATCAATTCGATCAGGCATTAACTTGTGTAGCTAGCCGCAAAGGTCCGACTCATGTGCACTCTGATCGGTGTCAATGCTAGAGTCCGTTTTCCTGTCCAAAAGACAATTCATGCCTTTCCTCAAAGCCGCCCTGCTTGCACTGTTCAGCTTATGCGCCGCCGCCGAATCGCTGAATGATGGCCCTTATGTGCTGCATCAGGATAAAACCACCGAGGCCATCTGGGTCTGCGATGGCGTAGTAAAGCCCCTTGCGCTCGACTCCGGCGCCAAGCTCAGTGCACCCTGCGGCGACGTAACCGGATTTGCCTTGAACGCTGCCAACCCCGTCGCCCCGGATGAGCTGCCGCTGCCGAAG